>JAFZKM010000208.1 GCA_017553665.1 Lachnospiraceae bacterium | reverse complement strand
AATATCCGTTATTGACCATGTCCTGGAACACGACCATTCCAAGCCTGTCGCAGTCGTAGTAGAACCTCTCGGGCTCGATCTTGATGTGCTTGCGCAATGTATTGAAGCCCAGCGCCTTCATGCGCGCAATATCCTGCTCATACAGCGAGAGCGCCGCGGGCGTATAAAGGCCGTCGGAAAAATATCCCTGATCGAGCACGGCATTGAAGAAATACGGCTCGCCGTTAAGGCATAGGCGTTTGATACCTCCGACATCCTTTATCTCAAGCTTCCTCAGGGCAAAATACGTCCGGACCTCATCCTCTCCTGCTTTTATTGTAACCTCGTAGAGCCTCGGATGTTCGGGACTCCAGAGTTCCTTTATATCGGGTTCAATGCGGACTTTTCCGTCTTTGAACGCATACTCTTTTCCTTCACAGACGGCGGTTATCCGGGCATGTTCATCACTCTGCGCCCCCGAAGGACTGCCCGCAGTCTGTTCGCTCCCACTCATGGTCAGTGTGATATTCGCAGCCGTATCATCCGCATCGATATCGACCGCCGCAATGTATCTTTCCGGCACGATCTCCAGCCACACGGTCTGCCAGATACCGCTCACGGGCGTGTACCACATCCCGCCGCGGTCCTTCCTCTGCTTCCCATGGGGATATTCGGGCTTCAGATCGTTGATCACATCCACGCGCAGGCTGTTCTCCCCTTTTACAACCGCATCGGTTATGTCCGCGGAAAAGGGCAGATAAGCATTGTCGTTGCGGCAGACCTCACACTCATTCACATAAACGCGTGCGTCTCGCGACACTGCGCCGAAATGCAGCATAACACGCTTTGCACCCGATATATCATCGAGTTCAAAGCTCCTCGAATAGCACAGAGTCTCACCGCAGATGACCTGCCCCTTCACTCCCGAAAGCAGGCTCTCGGGACAGAACGGCACCAGTATCTCACAGTCATTGTTCCTGCTCCTGAACCGCCATTTGCCGTTCAGGAGCATATATTTCGAATTCCCGCCCTCACGCCTCATCCGGGGACGCGGATATTCGTCATGCGGCATCCCGGTCAGATGCTCGCCTTCGGCGGTAAGCAATCTCACATATTTCTCTTTCATCTCCGTACCTGCCTTTTTACAGCCTGTAAGCCCTGCTCACTTCGTTTCTGTCCTTCATTCCCGTCTTCTTTAATATATTGGACACGTGGAAGCGCACGGTGTTTTCAGACAGCTGAAGCAGCTCCGCGATCTCGCCGTTTGAACGGCCTTCCGCCAGAAACATCGCTATCTCTTCCTCACGGCGCGTCAGTCCGTATTGTCCCGCGAAGGCCGCACGTCGTTCCTCGGCGCTTAGTTCTCTCTGCGCCTCTGCCGAAACCTCCGCAGGCGAATACTTTTCCTTCACCATCATGAAGAATACGATCACCAGCGGTATGAACAGCACGCTCACCAAAATCACCGAAGTCAGTTCATCGCAGCCGGTTTCTGTAAGAACCAGTACCGCGACAGCCTCACAGACACGTGCCACGACCAGCCCCAGCGGCGCCAGATGAAGCCTTCGGCTCTCCGAAGCCAGCGCCATAAAGGACGCCGCGCGGTATACCGCATAGAATCCGAGTATTGCGTATGACAGGCCGATGACCAGCGTTACCAGCCCGCTCTCGCGGTAGATCATTATCAGTACAATGGGATATATGAGGCTCACTACGGCGCAGACTCCGCCTATTATGCGGTTTTTGTCGAATATCAGACCGGCCGCGATCAGCCCGATCGCGTAAAAGCTGCGCTGCGCGAGCAGGTTGAGCTCACTGCTGTATTGCACGTACAGATTATTATTTGTGCCAATGCTCGAAATGGGAGCCATGATCGCTATTACTACGCACAAAAGGATCAGGATCCTCCTGTCTTTCGCGGTATCGGGCAACAGTTCGCGTGCTTCCGGATCGTCATCCTCCCCGTCAGGCTCGCCGTCCCGTTCATTTACAAACGCGTCCCTGTACATCAGTATGAACACCACGATAAGGGCAATGAGGACGCTGTCGATGAAAATTATCCGGAAGGAAGTCATGACGCCGCCGCTGATAGCGGAGATCAGCCAGGTGCCGAACGCGCCGACAGCATATGCCAGTCCGTAGCAAAGTCCGAGCCGGGACGCGGGCACATGTGCCGCCGCCAGGGTGAAAGTGAATCCGGTATGAAGTCCGATTATGATATTCAGGATGATGATCATGATCATCAGAAGTATCCTGCCCGGCATCAGAATTGAGGCTATGATGACCGGCACTTCGATCAAAAACAGCAAAACCTGGAACACTCTGCGGGCAGACAGGCATGTACGGGTTTTGTACAGGATGATAAATAATACCAGTCCCGCCCCCTGCGCCAGGTACGCCCATCCGGTCGATACGGCGCCGATCGTCTTTTTGCTGTAGAAATCATACATTAAGTAAAACTGCGAGAAAAACAGCAGTGAATCCAGAAGATATACAACCGCTATAATCGCGCAGCAAATTACAAAATTCCTGTTTCGTGACAAAAAAGCCTTCATCATGCCTCCAAAAGGTAAAACCAGTCTGTTTACAATCCTACTTTATACCAAATCCCATCCTCACGCAACCCAATTAGTACCCCGATGGGTAAACCTATCCTTAATCAAACATGACTAAAATCAAAACTGTACAAATGCAGACTATTATTTTGACGATATAAATGTTATAATTAGCAAAATAGATATAAAACTTCTGTTTTTGTGATTATCTACATTTTTTCTAGAATAGTTTCTTAAAAGGGAGGGCATTTATGGAAAAAAACGTAAAAAGAATACGTGCCGGAACAGTCAGACGAGCGATCTCGGTACTGACAGTACTCCTGCTCCTCTGCTCCGTGCTTATATCGTGCTCGAAAAAGTCTCCGCCGGATGACACGCAAACAGATCAGACGGCTGCTGCCACATCGGGAGACACACTTTCCCCGACGCCGGCACCTACAGGGCCGCCTCTAAAGGCATCAGGCGAGGTCAACATGCAGGCAGTGCTCAAAAAGAGCGCCGCAGTGGTATATCTTACGATAAACCCTGAGCTGGCAATCTATGTTGACGCAAATAACATTGTCATCAGTGCCGATTGTCTGAACGATGACGCCAAAGAAGCATATTCCGACATCAGCTTCTCCGGCAAGAGCCTTGACGAGTGCACCAGACAAGTTATCGAAGCTGCGATCGAGCATGAATATCTTACCGAAGATAAAGAAGTAAAAGTAGATATCGCTGTTCTCGACGAAAGCACCGACTGCGGCGCAATCCTGGAAAAGACGCGTGAAACAGTCAATGAAACGACCGCAGAGCATAACATGACCGTCAATGTTGTGGCTGCCGAAGTAGAGCAGCACGGCAAAATACTCTGTGACGAATGTCTCGGAAGCGGCAAATGCATTTACTGCGATACTTGTCCTCCCTGCGAGATGTGTCATGGCACCGGCACCAAGCTGTGCGACTGGTGTGAGGAAGGCCTGATGATCTGCCCTGCCTGCGGCGGCAATACGGAAACCGAGCAGTTCATTACAGCGACAGTGACCACGGAAGTTGAATTCTGCAAGGCCTGCGGCCATATGGTCAGCGAAACCGATGTTACTTGCCCCGCCTGCAAGGGCACGGGCAAGAATCCCTGCCACATGTGCGGCGGCGTAGGCCGGACCTTCTGCACAGAATGCGGCGGAAAGGGCGGCGGCATCTCCGACAAAACCAAAGAGTGGGTAAACTGTGGGCGTTGCGGAGGCACAGGACTCAAGCATTGCAACGAATGTGACGGCACCGGTTATGAACCGGGCACCTGCCCGATCTATTGCAATCATCCCGGCGACAGGCACGAATTCCGGACCGCGACTGTGGAAATGGAGATCGATAATCCCAACTGGTGTACTTACTGTCTGGGTCGGGGAAAGGACATCTGTAATGTCTGCGGCGGCGATTATGCTGAAACCTGCCCCGCCTGCGGAGGCACCGGCACCACTCCCTGCGGAATGTGTACGGAAAACGGCGCGCACAAAAAAGGCGTTTGCTCAAAGTGCCTGGGGACAGGGTATATGGACCCGGGAAATATACAATAACAGAAAGTTTAACCTTGCAGGATGTTGATATGCTTCATCCGATAAGGGAGAGATAAAAGGAGGAACTTATATGAGTATTATCCAAAAGAAATGGTTCGGCCGAACTGTAATGCTGGTCCTGGCGTGCCTTATGTTTTTAGGCTGAAAGGACAGGGTTGCGGCGAAGGCAGATGACGAGGCTTCAGTTAGACTGATTTATGCAGATCATTTGGACAATGATAGAAACCCTTATGATGATACTGTTTATAGCTTTAATGATACAAATTGGTGGCCTTATGCGTTATACATAACACCGGCTACGGGCTCCGCCATTAATTTTCATACGAATCAATTTGCCGGCGTAGATTCTACGACAATTAGAATATGGAGTAATAATTGCGGTGGCGTGATTGAAGCTGATCAAGGGCATATAGATAAAAACAGATTAGTACTAACTGGTGATGCTTCTTACCTTGATGTCGGTTGAAGCCACTACAATCGTGGAGGCTGCCCTGCAGATGCATATGGCGGTCCGGATGAAGCGGGAGAGATTGCTGCTTACTTCAATGGTTTTGGCAGTAATTATTGGAACGATGAATCAATAACGATGGGTTTTGATCAGAATAGTGTCGTTAATACTCCCGGAGATCCTCATAATGGAAAGACCGTTTACACTATCTCCTGGGATATGTCAATTACCAATCTCACTCTGGAAGACAATGTAGTAGCTTTCATTCAGGATGATGATGTCAATCATACTGATGGTATGATACGAATTTTAAATAATCTTTCAATTGGAACGGGTTCCTATATCGAGGCAATTGATGACCGCCCCCGCCTTGAAATATCCAATCCTACGGCAAACGTCTCAGGAATGACACTTTATGATCACTACGGAGAAACAAATCAGGCTACAATGACCACTAATAATGGTAATATGGACGGTCGCTATTTTATGATAAACGGCGCCCCTACACCAGTCTGGACGAAATATAACATTACTATACCTGTTGATGCTAAAGGAAATATGAGTGTTACCACCTCAGCCAAGAAGTTTATCTATGCATATGCTCGACTCGACTATGACTTCAATAACATAGTTGATGACGACGATATACGATTTGCACTTGCCGCAGAATTGGTCTATAAACTTCGTGGCGCTCCCGGTTCTTTTGGTCTTTCTAGAGTAGATTATGCTGCTCTTGCACCAGAGAATATTTGGAATTCTCTCTCGACAGACGCTGCAATTCTTCGAGACAGGATCACCCTTATAGCATATGACAAGAAAACCGTTATTAATGCTGAGGAAGTCGAAGAAGCAAGAGATCGTTATAAAGCAACAATTGACTGGGGGTATACAGATGAAGGCGATTTAATATCAGGATCAGTATATGTATACATACTCGATCGCCCTGAAGAACTTCTTATTTGTACCGATTTTGATGAAAGCATCGGTGATGGCGGAACTTTTTATGTAAGAAAAGGTTTTGAAGATAAAAGAGTCCTTATCGGGGATGCCAATTATTACAATAACCCTAATTATCTCAATAGATGGCAGGAAGTTCATGAAGACTACTTCTCTACCGTGATTACGACCGATTCATTCTCAAATGTTGTCGCCGGTGGAAATGGCGTAACGATGTACGTAAAAAACAAGGATAGGAATCTGTTCACTTTCCAGACGATATCGTATTATCAAATGAACTTCCAGGAACAGGGAACCCCGCATACACTTGACTCAGCGCTTTTTGTAAAAATCTTTAAACGAGGTGGTCTGTTATTCGCGACCAAGAGCGAGGGAGAAGCCAAAAGATATGACTTCGTATCGCATGATGCTACAGGAAACGCTGCCGATAAGTTTTGGGAGGCAGGCGGACAGTATCCCGTTAAGCTGTTCATCCACGACAACATCCTTCATATCATGCCGCTGAATGACAATACGGGCGTGGCTAAAGCCCTGAAAAAGGTAACACTTACCGATTCGATCCCGGCTGCAGCAGTTACGATCAACAACGATGATACATCAGATATCGTAATAACCTTTAATTCAAATTTCTATGATACCGTTTCCTTTGAGCTTGAATATGCGGACGGATCGAAAGGTGCTTTTAAGGTCGAACGTGAAGGTATAATCATCCAGTACGGAGGTCTGAACGATACAGGTAATGGACGTTATT
>JAFZKM010000207.1 GCA_017553665.1 Lachnospiraceae bacterium | reverse complement strand
TGATATCAATATGCCCGACTCGCATTTTGACATTCAGAAGGAGCTTGACGAGCTCGGGAAGAATCTCGAAGCCGATTTCGGACCGGATCTTTCCGAGAAGGCCACTGCGCCGGCCGAGGAGACTCCCACGGTCGTTGATGCGCAGGCGTTCAAGGGCGTGGATGAGACCGTCGGACAGACCGTTTTCGGACAGGAAGAGTTCCTAAAGAAGCTGCTGATCGCCTTCAAGCGTCCCGTAGTTATGCCTCCGAAGGATAAGATGGCGCTGAACAGCATTTATGTGAACGGTGATGAGAACACCGGACGCCATCTGGCATTGAAGACAATGGCGAAGGAGCTTGCGGCGAGAAAGGTCATCCGCTCGGGCGAGATCCGCGTTATGGACCTGTCCCTTTACCCGACATCGACCGAGGAAAAGCTTTTCCTGCAGGATCTGTATTCGGCTCTCATGAGCAAGTCTCAGATCATTCTGATCGAGAATTATGACAGCTGCCATACCGCGTACCTGAACACTTTGAGTGAGCTCGTCATGACCGGTGAGTGCAGGCTCGCGTCGAGATACATCCTTCAGAACGGCCAGCTGATCAGCGTAAGCAACGGACTCGCGAATGACGCTGTGGGAACGCTTTCCGCGAAGAATAAATACCTGGTATTCATCAGTACGAAGAAGCTCGAGAAGCTCGCTGACTGCTTCGGAGCGCCTTTTGTAAACGCGCTGGGCGATGTCTGCACGACCGCGAAGCTTGACGCCGACGCGCTGCATAAGATATCCGAGCGCGAGCAGGCGGAGCTTATCGAGAGAGCAGACCGCCAGCTGGGATTTAAGGTTACCTGCGCGGAGGATTTCGTGGCATTTGCGGTCACAAAGTCTGAGAAGAACGCGGGACTCGCGGGGATACTTGATTTCTACGAGAACTGCCTTAAGGGACTTGCGCAGATCCGTCTCGAGGAGGATCTGGAGAAGGACACGCAGGCCCTGCTTTCGGTAAAAGAGGGCATTGTTTACGCCGATATCGCGGGCAGGCAGATCAATCTGCTCGGCACGCTCCCGGACAGCTACACCGGCGAGATAGAGGCTGTTAAGGCCGAAATGGACAAGATCGTAGGCCTGAAGACCATTAAGGAATATATCTTCAGCCTCGAGGAATATTACCGCGCGCAGATCCGCAGACGCGAGGAGGGCTTAAAGGCTTCCGAGGTCAGCAAGCACATGATCTTTACGGGCAGCCCCGGAACGGGCAAGACCACGATCGCGCGCATCATAAGCCGTTATCTGAAGGCTATCGGAGTCCTGACCGGCGGACAGCTGGTCGAGGTTTCGCGTGCGGACCTTGTGGGCCGTTATGTCGGACATACCGCGCCTCTTACGAACCAGGTCATCAATTCCGCGATCGGCGGCGTGCTCTTTATTGATGAGGCGTACAGCTTATACCGCGGCAAGGATGATTCCTTCGGACTTGAGGCGATCGATACATTGGTTAAGGGCATGGAGGATAACCGAGATAACCTGATCGTTATCCTTGCGGGTTATTCAAAAGAAATGCAGCAGTTCCTGACCGCGAACTCCGGTCTTAAGAGCCGCTTCCCGAACATCATCAACTTCCCGGATTATACCGGAGAAGAGCTGCTCGCGATCGCGAAGATCAACGCGGCTTCAAAGGGCTATTCGATCGATGAGGGCGCGGAACCCGCGCTCCTTTCATACTTTAACGCTGTTCAGGCCGTTCGCGCGGCTGATGCCGGCAACGGACGTCTTGCGAGAAACAAGATCGAGGAGGCTATACTGAACCAGTCGAGAAGGCTCGTGGCCGAGCCCGACGCGGATCTCAGCCTGCTTACATCACTTGACTTTGAGCTGGACGATATCGGAGGTTGATACCGTGGATGCAGAGTTTATCGAAAAGCACGGCCTGAGCGGAAGCACATTAAAGCTGATCGCGGTGATCACCATGTTTATCGATCATGTCGGAGCCGGGATCATTGAGAATTTCGTGGTACAGCATCCGGACGGGCTGCTTTTCGGACTCGGTTACGATCAGCTCTATAAACTGGACAGAGTACTGCGCGGCATCGGAAGGATCGCGTTCCCGATATTCTGCTTTCTGCTTGTTGAAGGCTTTTCAAAGACCAAAAATGTCTGGAAGTATTTTTCGAGACTTGTGTTGTTCGGCGTGATCTCGGAGGTTCCGTTCGATCTCTGCTTCTTCAGGTCCGTATGGTACACGCACTACCAGAATGTATATTTTACGCTGGCTCTTGGGCTTTTGATGATGATCTGCCTCGAAAAGGTAAAGCTGATCGAGTCGGAGCGTATCGGTCCGGGATGGAGCAGGGCGATCAGGGCAGTCATGAACCTGCTGATACTTGCTGCTTTCGCGGCAGCGGCGCAGCTGCTCATGACCGACTATTACATGCTCGGTATCATCACGATCTATCTGCTGTATGTAACAAAAAAGACAAGGCTTGGAACCTGTATAGCCCACGCCTTGTCATGTGTTCTGATATTAAACGAGATCCCCGCTCTGGCGGGTACTGTCCCGATCGCGCTGTATAACGGCAAACGGGGCTTCAAGATGAAGTATTTCTTTTATTTCTTCTATCCCGCGCATCTGCTGCTGCTCTGGGGCATCAGCAGGCTGCTTGGGATTTCGTAATCTCATAATGATAAAGATATTTGAGGGCATTGAACAGTTCGTTCGTGCCCTTTATTTCATATTGCGCGCCGGTCTCAGCGTCATGCGTGACGATCGTATTGCGCGAATGTATCGCGACGCCGGTAACGTCCGAAGGGGAGATCTTCCGGTCTCCGATCTCGACATGGTCGCAGAAGGCTCTGAGCTCGGTCTTCTTTGATTCGGTGACAGCGTGATCGTTGCTGATCAGCTGAAGTTTTACCTCATCCTCGAAAATGACGCGGTCGGAATGCGAAGCGTTCGCCGTCATCATCTCTTTTTCCAGACTCTCTCTCTGATAAGCGTCCCAGGCCGCGATCGTGGTCTTTGTGCCGTCCGGACAGGTCAGTTCTCCGTACTCGTTGTATTCCGCGCTGTAGCCGCATTCACAGGAAATACCGGTATTGCTGCTCATGAGCTTCCCGATGCGTCTGCACTTGGGACACATGAAAAGCGTGGTCTCGAGTCCGTACGCAAGTCTCTTGCCCTTGAAAGGAATATGTTCCTTTTCCTGAGTCTTAAACGCGTCCTCATAGAGGTCGCGCTCGATCGCGGAATTCACCTCGTCATCGGTCATTCCCTTAAGCTCATCGGTATCATATACATGCACCAGTTTTCCCGCCAGTTTGCCGCGGCGGAGAGTGAAGCTCCAACGGGGCTGTGAAAGATATCCGCCTTCCAGCTTGTAGGTTATGAGTTTCGCGCCCGACTTGCGCGCGAGTTTTCCAATCGTGGAAAGGAAGGGCAGTGTGATGCCGTTGAAGGAACGGTTGCCCTCCGGGAATATCGCGACATTGTAGCCTGCTTTTAAGCAGCGCAGCATTTCGGCCACGGTATTGACTCCCGCCTTGCCCTTCTGGTGTATGATCGGGGCAAAAACGAAGTTCAGCAGGGTCCAGAGGAAACGGTTCCTCGTAACATGCTCGCTGGCGACGAAATAGAGCTGTTTCGATGCGGCCAGGCCGACGAAGACGGGATCGTAATTCGTGTTATGGTTGCAAAGCAGCAGGTACGGTCCTTCGATCTGCGAAAGATCGTCCCAGACATAATTAAACTTCTTCCTGAAAAAAGGTCTTACGAGAGCTGCCAGAAAGGCGAAGAGCCTGACATGGCGGCGATGTTTTTTTTCGGTGATGCGGTCCTTTGACATAAATGCAATCCTTTGAGTGTCATTTATTTAGCGGATAGGCAAAACTATATTTCCGACTACCCATCGAGCATAACTGACGGGCAGATTGTTTGTCAACCTGCCCGTCGGAAAATGGTTTTTAATTATTTGATGTATACAAGCTCGTTAATAGGAATATCAACGCTGAATGAACCATAAGCAGTGCTGTAAAGGCCGCCTACCTTA
>JAFZKM010000206.1 GCA_017553665.1 Lachnospiraceae bacterium | reverse complement strand
CCCTACTTCAAGCCCTGCAAGTTCAATGTTTGCAGGCATCAGGTCTACTCCCTCCGAATGATGTATAATTCCTTCGTTTGCAGATATCTCTTTATCTTCCAGTATTTTTGAAAGAACAGTTGCAAGTGATACCGGCAATTCGTCAGGCTGCGCCGTTCCCAAACTGACCGTGAGTGAAGCCTGCGGATCTGTATCCACCAGAAGTACCTTTTTCCCTTCCATAGCCAGCGCTATACCAATGCTTTCGGTTCCCGAGCTTTTGAGAACTCCTCCCTTTTGGTTAACAAGGGCGATTGTTGTTGCTCTGTGTGACATTTCGTTTTCCATCGTCTCCTTTCCACCGCTATCTGGCATCGCCCGATAAACAGCCATGATGTAAGTCGTGATTTACAAGTGCTGAGTAGTAATTGCTGATCGTAGTAGGTGCGTTATACAGCGCGGCAAGTATATATGCCTTTATGTTCCTGACCCTTACCGGATTGTCCTTAAGACCCTGCAGCACATATTCGATATGGCTTGAATTCAGCTTCATAAGCCTGTTCTTTACGATCTCAACCGGCTTTTCATCACCGGATATCCGTATAGTTCCGCTCTTTGTCGTTAACACATCGGTCATGATAGAAACAATCTCTTCAAGGTCTTCCCTGTCATACGGATGATCAAATATGAGGATGTCAAAATCTATCCGCTCCTTTACAAGCGCTTCGAAGGATCTGTATTCTTCCATCGCATCCATCGCATCGCATCCCGTTTTTCTGATAGATACGATTGACTCAGTATCACTGATATCAGTCTTATTAATATCAGTATTATTAGGGTGTACTTTTTTCATCTCCGGAGGTGTACTTTCTTCACTTCCAGAAGTGTAGTTTTTACACGTCCGGAGATGACTTTTATACACCACGGAAATGAAATTCATAACGTAGATCTTGTCAGGCCTGTTACAGCCCTCTCTGTCACGCACTATGAGATTTGCATCATCCAGTTCCTTAAGGAGCTTTGCGACCGTTTTATTGCTGACAGAAAGCGCATCCATGATCTGTTTTACCGTGTAATAGATATAGACCCTGCCGTTTTCATCAAGCCATTTGTTCCTAGCGGAAAGCTGCATGCGGTCAAGCATCAGGCCATACAGGACCTTTGCTTCCGTAGAGATTTCTCTTACGCCCTCCGCTTCGAATAAAACCTTCGGGATCCGGTAAAAGGCAAACTGCTCCGATTCAGGACCGTAATAATAGTCATATCCCATGCTTGTCCCCGTCCCTTCTTTTTCCGATATATCCTGCGTAAACATCCTTCCAGCAAAGACCTACGCAATACTGCTTAAAGCCGTACGGACAGCCCCTGCATCGTTTTGATGTATGGCAGCTGTCCGTATCGTCATATCTTTTCTTTTTGCGTTTACGCCCGCAGGAGCCGGCTTTATCGTCCGTCATATGACTGCTTCTTCCTTTTTGTGCGCCTTTTCGGGTTTTACCTTGGGAGCATCAGCAATCTCCTTCTTACCTGCGGCAATGTCCTTCAGCACCGAGTCCTTTTCCGCAGTCTTCTCTCTCTTTCGTTCAGCAAACTTCTCACCAAGTTCAAAGATCTTATCCTTCGAGTCATAGTGATATACACTGTCCGTGAGCTTATCGCAAGGCGCAACCTGGGTAGCGTTCACATCCCTTACCATCGCTTCAAGCTCCGATAATCCCATTTTTCCGTTGTCAGGGACTAACAAAATTTCATGGATACTTGAGGGTAAAATAAAGAAATCTCCACCGACCCTTTCTGCCGCCTGGTCCATGAAATCCTGATATGCCAGAACGCCGGCACCGTGAACCTTGTCAGGCACTGTAGCTACAAAGATCTGCTCATCTTCAGGTGCCACTGGCATGATTCCCATCATCTCGGCCTGATCGGCTCCCATGAGTTCAGCCATGACCTCGCTCATGCCTTTAATCTCCGCAGGCTTGATCTGTGGGGCATTTTCAAGTGCATCTGCATGAAGCTGTTCGGGAGTAACTCCCATGCTATCGATCATCTGATTGGTAACAAGGATCGAGGCTCTTCCATCCTCATTGGATTCAAGCACGAATCTGTAAACGACAGCCATGTCCTCCATATCTTTATGCGGAACGGTTTCAAGCATCTCCCTGTTTGCCTCGGCAGAAACCACTTCCATCGCCAGTTTGCTCTTCATATAGCTGTAATCCGTAAGTGATGACACATCTACGGCAGGCCTCTGTTCAAGACCGTTACCGATCACTTCCACAGCCTTACCTACGACTTCATCGTAAGGTCTGCCGTTATCAAAAGCCTCATAGAACTTGTCGATACCGATATTTACACCGATATTGCTGCCCTCGGGAGTGATCGTGACCGCTTCATAACTTTCATTGAGCTTTTTTACAGTGTTCACCCTGACTTCCACTTCGGCGCCCTGTTCATAGAGCTTGTCTTTTACATCTTCCACGAACTTTTCTTTAAAGCTTTCATAATCCATATTCAGTTGTCCTTTCTGTGTGGCCGGGAGCATTATCCCGGCGGTTTGCTTTGACATAAAAAAATCCCGGTCCTGCGTCGTACGCCGCAAGCCGGGAATATATAAGAAAAGCAGCAGGTTTTAAGTCCCTACTGCTTTGCTATTATAAGAATATCACAGGTTTTTTAGCTTGTAAATTTCCAGTTTATGGACAAAATGAGGTCTCTTTATGGACGTTGATTTTCGAAGAAAACTAAAGCTTGTCAAGGCTGTCGTTTCACTCAAAAAACCTGAGATATTTACGGTTTTATTACGACAGATTAAGACAGATTAAGAACCGGATTTCGGACAAAAAAATACCCCGAAAGGAATGTCCTTCCGGGGCTACAATACTGAATTTTCGTGGTTTTCTCAACCCAGAGATTATCTCTTGCTGAACTGCGGCGCACGTCTTGCTGCCTTTAAGCCGTACTTCTTTCTTTCCTTCATACGAGGATCGCGTGTAAGGAAGCCTGCCTTCTTAAGAAGGGGGCGATACTCTTCTGCGTCTACCTGAAGGAGCGCACGTGAGATACCGTGACGGATAGCGCCTGCCTGGCCGGTGAAACCGCCGCCGCGTACGTTAACCGTGATATCGAACTTGTCTTCTGTATTTGTAAGAGCGAGGGGCTGACGAACAACAACCTTGAGGGTCTCAAGACCGAAGTACTCATCGATGTCTCTCTTATTTACAGTGATCTTGCCTGAACCGGGTACTAAGAATACTCTGGCAACACTGCTCTTTCTTCTTCCTGTTCCGTAGAACTTTCCTGCAACTTTAGCCATTATGGAATCCTCCCTTCAATTAATAGTTCTTCTTGATGCTTTCGAGTACAAGAACCTCAGGCTTCTGTGCCTGCTGCTCGTGCTCAGCACCTGCGTAAACATGGAGCTTCTTGATCATCTCGCGTCCGAGAGCTGCCTTGGGAAGCATGCCCTTAACTGCCATACGGATAACTTCCTCAGGCTTCTTCTCGAGCATCTCCTTAAGAGTGGTCTCACGAACTCCGCCGGGATAATCGGAATGGCTGATGTAAAGCTTCTGCTCAAGCTTCTTACCTGTAACCTTGATCTTAGCTGCGTTGATAACGATAACGTTGTCGCCCATGTCAAGGAAAGGGGTGTAAGTAGGCTTGTTCTTGCCCTTTAAGATGCTTGCAACTGCCGATGAAAGACGGCCGAGTGTCTGGCCTTCCGCATCGATCACATACCACTTGCGCTCAATAGACTTGCCGCTGGGCATATAACTCTTTGTTGTATCCATTGTAGTTCCTCCTTATAAAATCCGGTACTTTACTGAAGTTTTCTCTCAAATAACTGTTTTCTTCAGACCATGCACAAGTATACTTGCCCCGGGAGCGTATGTCAACAAAAAAATTGTCAGTTTTTTGAAAATATTTCAAATTAAAATAGGATATGTCACTATGCAAATGACATATCCCGATATTTAATCTTAAAACTTGCTTTACCTCATGATCTTATTGAGGATATCCATGTAATCTCCGCAGTATTTTTCGTAGATCGGCTGCATCAGAGCCCTGATCCTTTCGGTCTCCTCGGAGCTTAAGGTCGTTACCTCCACTCCATTCGCGAGCGCCGTCTCGCGTGACTTCTCGACTCTTTCCTTCCACATCTCGCGCTCATATTCCGAGGATTCCTCAGCGCATTCAAGAATGATATTCCTGTCTTCCGCGGACAGGAGATTCCAGGTGTGCAGCGAGCAGAGCTGCATCTCGGGAACTCTCGTATGCTCGTCCTCGCAGAAATACTTAGCCACTTTATAATGATCGGTATCCTCGTATGAAGGCCAGTTGTTCTCAGCGCCGTCAATGGTCCCGCGTTCCAGCGCCGAGTACACCTCCTCGTAGCTGAGCGGCACGGCTTCCGCGCCGAGCGCATTGACCATATCGACCATCAGGTCGGACTGCTGCACGCGGATCTTTAGTCCCTCAAGGTCCTCAAGTGTCCTTACCGGATGTACCGAATTGTAGAAATTACGCGCGCCCGACTCATACCATGACAGGCCGCACAGATCGATCTCTTTTACCGCATTCAGGAAATGGTCTCCGATCTCGCCTTCGAGCACAGACCACAAATGCTCCGCGTCATCGTACAGATAGGGCATCTGCAGAACATTCAGCTCCGGATAGAATTCGGCGAGCTGTGAAAGCGATACTCGCGCGAAATCCACTCCTCCGTACTGCATCTGCTCAAGGACTTCGGCTTCGCGTCCGAGCTTCGCCGACGTATATACGACGATCCGGATCCTGCCGTTCGTTCTTTCTTTTACAAGCTCCGCGAAACGGTAGGCGCCCATCGATGTAGGGTATCCGTCGGACTGGTTTTCGGCGTACGTAAAGACGTATTCCGGCTCCGGCTCCCTGTTCAGGAGCTTCACCGCAACACTGACCGCTATGAGCAAACACAGCGCAGCTATTATCGCCAAAACTATCCTCGTGCTCTTCATATGATCCCCCGGATGATCCTGTACTCCGTCGGAGTCATGCCTTCCATCCGCTTAAATACCTTTGTGTAATAATTTGAATCCCTGAAACCTACCTTTGCGCAGATATCCTTTACATTGACCGTGATGTCGTTTAAGAGCTCCTTCGATTTCTCCACGCGGAGCTCGGTCAGATACAGGACAAAGCTCTTTCCGAAGCAGTCCTTGAATATCTTGCAGAAATAAGGCTCGGAATAATGCAGCGCGTTCGCCGCGTCCGACAGGGAAATGTCTCGTACGTAATTCTCTTCGATGAAACCCGCGATCAGTTTCTTTATCGCGGCCTGTTTGACCGAAGAAAGCTCCTCCTTGTCGGGGATGGGCGGGATCAGGTTGCGTTTTTCGTTGCCGCCGTTCTCGGTGATCCTGATCGCTTCCTCGAGCACCGCGACCAGCTCATTCTCGCTGACGGGCTTCAGGAGATAATCGAGCGCGCGCACCCTGATCGCTTTCTGCGCATAGTCAAACTCATCGAAAGCGGTAAGGAATACTATCACGCAGGCCTCGTCGTCGCGCCTTATGATCTCGGCGGCCTCAAGTCCGTTGATGCCCGGCATCGAAATATCGAGCACCGCGATATTGCATTTCTTCTCGCGCCAGAGGTCCACGGCTTCACGGCCGTTGCAGGCGGGGTATACCTCCACGTCCGCGCCGAACGCCTCTTCAAGTATTTTCTTGACGACTGCCTTCTCGATCGGCTCGTCGTCAGCCACTACGATCCTTATCATGTCGCTCCTTCGCCGCGCAGGGGGATCGTGAACTTCACCACGGTGCCCTCGCCCTCGATACTGTCTATGTCAAAGCCGGCATTCTCATAAAGGAGTCTGAGCCTGCCGTAAATGTTGCTGATACCTATCGTGTTCCTCTCCACGCCTTCATCGGAAAGCTCCCTGCGTATCCGTTCAAGCTTCTCCGGGCCGATGCCGACGCCCGTGTCCGAAACCACAACGCTCAGCATCTTCTCTTCTTTTTCGTTCAATGCGGTAAACACGTGTATCCGTATAAAGCCGCCCTCTTCCTTCTTGGCAAGGCCGTGGATGATGCTGTTCTCAATGATCGGCTGGAGTACGAAGGTCGGTACGTTTATCCTGTACAATGACTCGTCGCAGTCGATCACGCATTTGATCCTCTCGCCGAAGCGCATCTCCTGAAGATACATGTAATCCCTGATCATCGCAAGTTCCTGCTCAAGGCAGATCTCGTTCTCCTCGGTCCTGAGGATATATCTCAGCAGCGAGCTCAGCGAATTGATCATCTTATCGGTCGTCGCGGCGTCCTCAAGCTTTGCCATTCCGCTGATAACGCAGAGCGTATTGAAGAGGAAATGCGGGTTGATCTGGTTCCTCAGTACCTTGTATCGCATCTTCACAAGCCGGTTCTCGGCGTCGATCTTTTCGAGCTCCTCGGCGTGAAGCCTGTCGAGCGCCACTCTGTTCTCCTCAAGAGTCCTGATGTATTCGGATGTCGCGAACTTCATTTTGTTGAAGGCATGCACGAGGTCTCCGATCTCGTCTTTATTGTCAACGACCACATCCTCTACCGCAAGGTCATTCGCCGCGATCTTTCGCGAAGCGTCGGCCAGCTTCTCGATCGGCTCGACGAGCGTTTTGCTCATGGCTGACGAGGTTTTGGCCACGACCGTGATCATCGCTATCGCCACGGTCAGGATGACCGCGGGGAAGAAGAACAGGAACGGGAAACGCTGCTTGTAGAAATCGTTGACCGCCTTGCTCGTCAGCGACATCAGAGTGCTTCCGTAGCTTTTGAGATAATCCTGCATCTGAAACAGCTTGTACTGCTGCACGATGAATTCGGGCGCGAGCGGGTCGATCCTGAAGAAAGCGGCGCACTCCTGCCGATATATCCTGAACGCGCGCTCGGTCTTCTCCGTCCAGGCGAGCCGCTCCTCTCCTATCCTGTTGTAATCCTTCTGAAGCCCGCTTACGGCTTTTTCGGCATCTTCCATCAGTGAATCGAGCTCGGCGCGGGAAATGTCGCCTCTCGTATAATCGCCGAAGCCCTCCGATTCGAGCTCTATGGCCTCGACCATAGTGCCGACCAGCTCATTGCTCTGGAGCGAATACCTGAAGTCCCAGAGCGATATCTTTATGGTCCAGATATCAAGCAAAACCGTCAGAAGAATGATGGCGAAGACAATAAAAACCATGGCGGAGATTTTCTCTTTAAGAGATCTTTTGCTCCACCCGGCCTTTATTATTCTGCTCCATGCATGTTCTCCGGCGGTTTTGGTCATTGCTTTATTATCCTATTTGTCTGTTCACATAATTTATGAACGATTCTCTTTTATCGCCGAGTATCCTGTTGAACAGGAAATACCCGCTGCCTCCGGCGAGCTTTAAGACCACGCAGTCACCGGTGTCGATGACCTTGCTGACCTTGCTCCAGCCTATGCGCTCGGACTGCTCACCCGCTTCCACGAGGATGCCGTCACGCCCGGCCTCGAGCGTCAGCCCCTGCGGTATCGCAAGAGCATATCCCTTAGCGCGGAGATAGACTCCGAGAGGCTGTACGGCGGGGATCAGAAGGCACATGAGCAGCATGAACGCCTGCGCGAGCGGCGTGGCGGTCTTAAAGAACTTCACGGTCAAAAGGACGGCCGCCGCGAAAAAGATGATATTGCAGACGCCCAGAGGCGACCTGTAGGTCTTTTTCATCGACATTTTGAAAAAATCCAAAGCCGTGGCCTTTACCTGAAATCTGTACTCCATATATGTCAGTCTCCAATCCGTACAAAACCATTTTACCATAAATCATTTATTTCATGAACAGGTTCGGTAAGAACATGCAAAGATCCGGGATGAACGTGATCAGCATCAGCGCGATCAGCATGCAGAAATAGAACGGGAGCGTAGCCTTTACGACTCTCTCCATCTTTACCTTGCCGACTGCCGAGCCGATGAACAGCACCGCGCCTACGGGAGGCGTAAGAAGTCCGATACCGCAGTTGAGGATCATGATGATGCCGAACTGGATCGGGTTGATGCCGATCGCAGTCGCTATCGGGAGCAGGATGGGTGTCGCGATCAGGATGATCGGAGACATGTCCATGATGCATCCGAGGAGCAGCAGGATCAGGTTCATCAGCAGAGCGATGATGACTTTATTGTCGGTGATCCCGATGATCGCCTTTGCAGCGAGATCCGGAACATGCAGCGTGGTCAGGCAGTAGCCGAACGCGCAGGATGTCGAGATCAGGATCAGCACGATGGCAAGTGTGTCAACGCACTGCTCGAGCGCCTTCCAGACGCCCTTCCATGTGAGTCCCCTGTAAATGAATACGCTGACTATCAGTGAGTAGATTACCGCGATAGCCGCGGATTCGGTAGCCGTGAACATTCCGCCCACAACACCTACGACAACGATGATGACCGCCGCGAGTGCCCAGAAGGACTTCAAAAGCTGTTTGAGCAGCACCATGAGCGAGAATTTGTCGCCCTTGGGATAATGCCTCTTCTTCGAGATGATGAACGAGCCCACCATCAGCGAGATCGCGAGGATCGCGCCCGGGATATAGCCGGCGAGGAACAGGCTTCCGACGGATACGCCGCCTGCTGCCATCGCGTAGATTACCATGTTGTGGCTCGGCGGAACGAGAAGTCCCTCGCAGGATGAGGTGATCGTTACCGCGGTCGAGAAATCGTCGTCATAGCCCTGCTCGACCATCATCGGGATGAGGATGCTTCCGAGGGACGCGGTGTCCGCGGCCGCTGAGCCCGAGATACCGCCGAAGAAGTACGACGCCACGATATTTACCATTGCCATTCCGCCCGTCATCCAGCCTACGAACGCATTGGCAAGATCTATCAGTTTTTCGGAGATGCCGCCCGTGCCCATCAGAACGCCCATCGTTATGAAGAACGGAACCGCCATCAGCGAGAACGAGTTGATGCCCTTTACCATCTGCTGGCATACGGTCGTGATCGGCACGCCGCGATAGAGGAAGCAGAGGATCGAGGAAATACCGACCGCGTAGGCGATCGGGAATCTGAGAGCGATCATTACAAGGAACGAGCCCAGAAGGATGATTATGGCGATAGTATTTGTTGTCATGCCTTTTCCTCCTTTGCCTTGGGTTCGTTTTCGGTCATCTTATTTATCTGGCGGTAAATGGCTTCAAGCTCGAAGATGATCATCGCGAAGCCCGCTACCGGAACCGGGAAATACATCCAGAACTTCGATACCGAGGGCATGCTGATATAAGTGCCCTTCGCGCCGATGCCCACCGCGTATTTCCAGCCTACGATCAGCATTACGACGCCGAGCGCCAGCACCGCGATATCGGCGATGAGGTCGAGTACGTTCAGCACTTTTTTCGGGATGTATTTGTCAAAAGAAGTCATGCGGATATGGCTGCCCTTGCGAATCGCGAGAGCCGCGGAAAGCACCGCCATGTAAGTCATTAAGGTCAGAACCACCTCTTCGGTCCAGGCCGGGTCCGGAATGAACGGAACGAAGCGTCCGAGAACCGCCATGCAGGTGATGAGGATATCCCCGACAAGGAATATCTTGCAGATGAACAGAACTGCCTTGTACACCGCGTCATAGACCTGTTTGAGTCTGTCCAGAGAAGTCAGAAACCCCTTCATAAAAACCTCCATAAAGTTTGAAGGCGCACAGATACTGCATCCATGCGCCTTCAAAGGACAAACATCTATTATTTGAAGGACAAAATCTTCTGGTACAGATCCTCGAGGCCCTTTGTATTTTCGGTGATCACATCCTTAACGGCATCCTGCCAGGGTGTAAGATCGGTAACCTCTACGATATTGCAGCCGTTTGCCTTGAGTTCCTTAAGAACTTCATCTTCCTTAGCCTGTGAGTTCTTCTTGTTGTTCTCCTGAGCGTACTTACCTGCCTCAAGGAGAATGTTCTGCTGCTCCTTTGTGAGCTTATCCCAAACAGGGGTAGCAACTACGATCTCGATAGCGCCGAGTGTGTGGCCGTCAAGGATCATGTTGTTAGCAACCTCGGGGAACGAGTTCGACTTGTAGTTAGCGATGGGCTGCTCAGCGCCGTCAACAACGCCCGATGAAAGAGCGGAGTACAGCTCGCCGAAAGCAACAACTGTGGGCGAAGCGCCAAGGCCCTTAACAAGGCCGTTCATAACGGGATCGTTCGAAACACGGAGCTTCATGCCTGCGAGATCGCCGATGCCGCTGATCGCGTCTCTCGTGAAGAAATGACGGAAGCCTTCCTCACCGTAGAACAAGCCCTTTACGCCGAGATTCTTTTCATATGACTCATTAAGGAATTCGTTCGCGACATCGCTCATAGCGAATTTCCAGAAATGCTCTCTTGACTCAAATGTGTAAGGGAGTGAAAGAAGAACGGACTTCTCTGCGCCATAAGAGTTGAGCGCGAAAGCCGAGATTCTTGAAATGTCTGCCGAGCCTGCTCCTGCGAGCATTGCGTCAAGCACGTCGTTTTCGGAACCGAGAACACCGCTGTACTGAACGTCGATGATGATCTGTCCCTTGGAAAGTTCTTCAACCTTTGCCTTGAAATCGGCCGCTACCTGACCAACGATGGTATCCTGGGGATTAACCTCAGCATAAACCAGAGTGATGGGACCTGCCTCCTCCTTCTTGCTGCACGCCGCGAGTGACGAGAGCGCCAGGACCGCAGCCAGAACGATTGCCAGAATACGTTTTTTCATAATGTACCTCCTCCAAATGATCAATAATGTCCGCGATTCTTATCGCGGTCTGACCGTCCGCTGCCGAATATCCGTACATCGGGCGGTTCCTCTTTACATTTTCAATTATATTGGGGGTATCGGATTTAAAAAATCGTAAATAATTACGATTCGTGGGAGAATTTTACGATTGTTCGTCAAAATGGAAAAAGGCCGCCTCATCGGCTGCCTTCGGGATATTCGATATGAACCAGTGTAAGCCCCTGCGGAGGCAATGTGGGTCCCGCCTGGCCTCTGTCGCGTGATTCGATGATCTGCGCCATACGTGAGGGCTCGATCGCGTGAGTGCCCGCCTGCAGCAGGGTTCCCGCGATTATGCGGACCATGTTGTAGAGGAATCAGTTGCCCTTAAGGCGGATGATGATGCATTTGTCATCGTAGCCGGTACCCTTAAT
>JAFZKM010000205.1 GCA_017553665.1 Lachnospiraceae bacterium | reverse complement strand
GACTGATATAATGAGATATATTACCATAGCCCTGGCAAAGGGACGTCTGGCAAAGCAGATAATGGGGATCCTCTCGCAGATAGGCATTACCTGCGAGGAGATGGAGGACAAGGATTCGAGAAAGCTTATTTTTACAAATGAGGAAATGGGCTACAGATTCTTCCTTGCGAAGGCAAACGACGTGCCGACATACGTTGAGTACAGTGCCGCTGATATAGGCATCGTAGGCAAGGATACGATCGTTGAGGAAGGCCGCAAGCTGTATGAGGTACTTGACCTGGACCTCGGCAAATGCAGGATGTGCGTGGCCGGTCCCGAATCGGCGCGGGAAGCCTTAGACGGCGGCAGGATGATCAGAGTTGCTACGAAATACCCGGTCATCGCGAAGGATTACTTCAATAACGTACGACACCAAACCGTGGAGATCATCAAATTAAACGGTTCAATAGAGCTGGCTCCGATCGTGGGTCTGTCAGAGGTCATCGTGGATATCGTGGAAACGGGCTCGACCCTCAGAGAGAACGGACTTCAGGTTCTCGAGGAGATCATGCCGTTGTCGGCCAGAATGGTCGTTAACCGCGTATCGATGAAGATGGAGCAGGAGCGCATCGGAAAGCTGATCGAGGATATGAGAACGGTGATCGAGAATGAAAAGAAGTGATCGCCTGAAAGGACGGATGACATATGAGAACAGTAAAGCTTGACAGGGATTCGAAGCGGGATCTGCTCGCGAATCTCCTGAAGCGCAGCACCACGCAGTATCCCGAATACGAAGCCAAAGTGGCGGCGATCGTGGAGGACGTTAAACAGCGGGGCGACGCTGCGGTATTTGAATACACGAAGAGATTTGACAAGGCGGAGATTTCCGCGGCAAATATAGAGGTTACGGCGGCAGAGATCGAAGAAGCATACAAACAGGTGGACGCGGACCTTGTGCGCGTCATCAGAAGAGCGATAGAGAACATCCGGAGCTTCCATGAGAATCAGCTTGAAAAAAGCTGGTTTACAACGCGAGCGGACGGAGCGTTCCTCGGGCAGAAGGTCACGGCGCTCTCATGCGCGGGAGTTTATGTGCCCGGCGGAAAAGCGGCGTATCCCTCGTCGGTGCTGATGAACGTGATCCCCGCGAAAGTCGCGGGCGTTGACACGATAATCATGTGCACACCCTGCAACGCGGAAGGCAAGGTTTATCCGACCACGCTCGTTGCGGCAAAGGAAGCCGGAGTGGACAGGATATTCAAGGCCGGCGGAGCCCAGGCTATCGCTGCGATGGCGTACGGTACCGAAAGCATCCCGAAGGCCGACAAGATCGTGGGCCCCGGCAATATCTACGTTGCGCTCGCGAAGCGCGCCGTGTACGGCAACGTAAGCATCGATTCGATCGCGGGTCCTTCCGAGATACTCGTGCTGGCCGATGAGACCGCGAATCCCCGCTATGTGGCGGCGGATATGCTTTCACAGGCAGAGCACGATGAGCTGGCTTCAGCCATCCTCATCACTACAAGCGAAGAGCTGGCAGCTAAGGTCTCGGCTGAGATCGACGCCTTTGCCGCGAAGCTGGAGCGCAAGGCTATCATTGAGAAGTCACTTGAGAATTACGGATATATACTTATCGCGGAAAATATGGATGACGCGATCGACGCGGTGAATTCCATCGCTTCCGAACACCTCGAGATACTGACCGCGAATCCTTTCGAGACCATGTCGAAGGTCAGGAACGCAGGCGCCATTTTCCTCGGAGAATACTCGAGCGAGCCGCTCGGAGACTATTTCGCGGGCCCGAACCACATTCTTCCGACAAACGGTACCGCGAAGTTCTTCTCGGCGCTTTCGGTAAACGATTTCTTAAAGAAGTCCAGCGTAATCTCGTATTCACGCAGCGCTCTTGAAGGTGTACACTGTGATATAGAGGCCTTCGCGAAGGCAGAGGGACTTACGGCACACGCGAATTCCGTTGCCGTAAGATTTGAGTAAGATACTTTGAGCAAGCGCCTTCGTGCGCGGAACGGAGAAGATTATGGCCAGAAAAGCGACGATCGAAAGAAAGACAGCCGAGACCGAGATCACGATAAGCCTCGATCTCGACGGAAAGGGCATTTCGAACATTGATACCGGCATCGGTTTCTTTGATCACATGCTCACCGCGTTTTCAAAGCACAGCTTTATCGACCTCGATGTGAAGGTGAAGGGCGATCTGAGGGTCGACGGACATCACAGCGTTGAGGATACCGGCATCGTGCTCGGAACCGCGATCAAAGAGGCGCTCGGCGATAAAAAGGGCATTAAGCGCTACGGAAGCTTTATGCTGCCGATGGACGAGACCCTCGTGATGTGCGCGGTGGATCTGTGCGGAAGACCTTATTATTCTTCGGACCTGAAATTTACGATGCCGAAGATCGGAGAGCTCGACAGCGAACTCATCCGCGAGTTCTTCTACGCGGTCAGCTATTCCGCGGCGATGAACCTGCACTTAAAGCAGCTTGACGGAAGCAATAACCACCACATCGCCGAGGCGGCTTTCAAGGCATTCGCCAAGGCCATGGCGGAAGCGGTGAGCATCGATCCGAGGATCGAGGGCACGCTTTCCACAAAAGGAAACCTCTAATTGAAAGTTGCGAATAGTAACAACCATTATTTCACAGGAGGATCTCATGAGATTATATCCGGCGATCGATATCAGGAACGGTAAATGCGTACGCCTGCGTCAGGGCAAGTTCGACGACCTGACGGTATACAATGACAATCCCGTGGACGCCGCGCTCGAATGGAAAAGGCAGGGCGCGGAATACATTCATGTAGTGGATCTGGACGGCGCGAAGGCCGGAGATTCCTCCAATATCGGTGTTATCCAAAAGATCGCCGAGGCGACGGGACTTCCGATACAGACCGGCGGCGGGATCAGGAGCATTGAGAATATCAAGCTGAGACTCGATGCCGGCGCGGCAAGAGTGATCATCGGAACGAAGGCCGTAAAGGAGCCCGAGTTCGTGGAGCAGGCTCTGGTGGAATTCGGCGCGGACAGGATTGTTGTCGGACTCGACGGAAGAGGCGAGACAGCTGCCATCTGCGGATGGGAGCAGGAGAGTACGAGCACCATTCTCGAGCTGGCCTGCAAGTTTGCCGGCATGGGCGTAGGGACCATTGTTTATACGGATATCTCGAGGGACGGAATGCTTTCGGGACCGAATTTTGACTATACGAAGAAGCTTATCACCGAGACCGGTATCGACATCATCGCTTCGGGCGGCATCGCGTCGTCATCGGATCTGAATAAGCTTGAACGGATCGGAGCGGCGGGCGCGATCCTCGGCAAATCGCTGTACGAGGGAAAGATCTCTCTTGAGAAAGAGACTGCCAGACACAGAGGCTGAGACTCCGGTCTTAAGCATACGGAATAAAACGGAACAACGGAGATCATATGAAACATATAGCTGCTTATATCAACGCGTCGGGAAAAGATGCCGACACGATAATAAACAAAGCACTTGAGCTGCAGAACAACGGAATAGACGAGCTTGTTCTCGTAAACTATACGACGGATGAGACAGAGAAGGAGAACTTCCTCGATCAGGCGCGTGAGCTGTCACGCACGATCGATATTCCTTTTCTGATCGGAGCCTCCGCCCACAGGTTTGAGGATGTAAAGAAGGCGTTCTACACCGGAGCGCGCGCGGTTATCCTGCGAAAGAGCGATACCGAGGGCAATGATCTGGTAAAAGAGGGCTCGGACCGTTTCGGCAAGGGGAATATCTACGTCTGTGACAACGGAGTCTGCGTAAACGGCAAGGAACGCATCCTGATCCTGAAGGAAGGCGAGGCATCGGCCCAAATCGCGGCCGCGGAGCTCGGCAGGGACAACGTTGATGAATTCGCGGCGGGTTTTGAAGGAACCGATATCATGGCGTACAAGCGCGAGCTTGAAGCCCTCGGCGCGGATGTCAACACATTTAAGCCTTCGATCTCGTTTGACGAGCTCAAAACCGGCGCTGACGGACTGATTCCCTGCATCGTGCAGGACTATAAGACGAATGAAGTTCTGATGATGGCTTACATGGACCGCGAGGCCTTTGACAAGACCGCCGAGACCGGCATCATGACCTATCATTCGCGCAGCAGGAACGAGCTGTGGGTGAAGGGACTGACATCGGGACATTTCCAGTATCTGAGGGAGCTCTCATGCGACTGCGATAAGGACACACTGCTCGCGAAGGTCGTTCAGATCGGCGCGGCATGCCACACCGGAAGCCGATCATGCTTCTTTAATGAGATGGTGCGTCATGATTACGCCGTGAAGGACATTTCCAAGGTGCTTTCATCGTTATACGAGGTCGTTGTCGACAGGAAGCTGCATCCGAAAGAGGGCTCATATACCAATTATCTTCTGGACAAAGGCATTGACAAGATATTAAAGAAGTGCGGCGAGGAAGCTACCGAGATGGTGATCGCGGCGAAGAACCCGAACGCCGAGGAATTAAAATACGAAATTGCGGATCTGCTTTACCACATGACCGTTCTTATGGTAGAATGCGGAGTGGACTGGCAGGATGTGGCGGGCGAGCTTGCGAACCGCTGAGCCGGAACCGGTCAGATCAGTATTATAGGAGCGATTACGAATAATGAAGATCACAAACGAAAAAAATGACATTAAACAGGTTCTTTTTACCGAGAAGAAGATCAGCGCGAGAGTAGAGGAGATCGGAGCGCAGATCACAGAGCAGTATAAGGACAAGGCGCCCGTAGTGGCCTGCATCTTAAAGGGAGCGTCCTTCTTCTACACCGACCTCTGCCGTCAGATCAAGTGCCCGATCCATATGGATTTCATTTCCGTATCGAGCTATGGCGCGGATTCGCAGTCATCGGGCGTTGTTAAGCTCGTAAAGGACCTCGACAACAATATCACGGACCGCGACGTTATAATCGTGGAGGATATCATTGATTCGGGACTTACTTTAAAGTACCTGAAGGAGCTTCTGATGTCGAGAAAGCCCCGTTCGATCATCACCGTATGTCTGCTGGACAAGGTAGAGTGCCATCCCGCGGAGATCGGCGCGGACATCAAGGGCTTCGATATCGGAGACCAGTTCGTGGTAGGTTACGGACTCGATTACGCGGACTATTACCGCAATCTTCCTTATATAGGGGAATTAAAGCCCGAGTGCTATAAATGAGTTTTATATTTTGATCGCAGACGGACGGTGCACGGCACTGTCCGTTTTTTCGGAGAATTAGGATATCATATTTCGCTGTTATATCTATTTCCATAATTCACATTTCATGATATTCTTATGCTACAAGGTTCGGTAAGATATATTTCCGGACCGGGTGACAAACAACAATATATGCATCCATAGGAGGGGATACTATGCCGGAATTAACTGTAATTCTGATCATTGCAGCAGCCGTATTGATCCTGGTCATCATTCTGTCAGGATATGTAAAGGCTCCGCCGGATATTGCCTACATCATTTCCGGTCTGAAAAGAGAACCCAAGGTTCTCATCGGACGCGCGGGTATCAAGATACCGTTCCTCGAGAGAAAGGACGCGCTCCTCGTAAAGCAGATAACCGTTGATATCAAGACCAGCGGTTACATTCCCACACAGGACTTCATCGGTGTTGATATCGATGCCGTTGCGAAGGTCAGGATCATGACCGACAAGGAAGGCATCAAGCTCGCGATGAAGAACTTCCTCAATATGAACGAGGAAAGGATCTGCCAGGCCCTGACCGATTCACTGCAGGGCAACATGCGTGAGATCATCGGTACCGTTGATCTGCGCGAGCTGTGCACCGACCGTAAGAAATTCGGTGACGAGGTTCAAACCAAGGCTCAGATGGACATGAACGCTCTCGGTATCGAGATCATTTCCTGCAACATCCAGAAGATCGAGGATGAGAACGGTCTGATCGTTGCTCTTGGTCAGGACAATATGTCCAAGATCAAGAAAGACGCTTCGATCGCGAAGGCAAACGCGGATAAGGAAGTTGCGATCGCGGAGGCTGAGGCACGTAAGCTTGCCAACGACGCGAAGATCGCTTCGGAGACCGCCATTGCCGAAAAGCAGAACGAGCTGGCCATCAAGCAGGCTGAACTGAAGAAAGCCGCGGATATCAAGCAGGCTGAGGCAGACGCTGCTTATGAGATCCAGAAGGAAGAGCAGCGTAAGACCATCGAGATCACGACCGCGAACGCGAACATCGCGCGCCAGGAGCGTGAGATCGAGTTAAAGCAGAAGGAAGTTTCGGTTACGGAACAGGCTCTCGAAGCTGAAGTAAAGAAGAAGGCTGAGGCTGAGAAATACGCGAGACAGCAGCGCGCTGAGGCTGAACTCTTCGAGAGAATGAAGAAGGCTGAGGCCGAGAAGTTCGAACAGGAAAAGCAGGCTGATGCCCGCAAGGCCGTAGCTGAGGCCGAGATGTACGCGAAGCTCAAAGAGGCCGAAGGTATCAAGGCAGTCGGTGAGGCAGAGGCCGCAGCTATCGCTGCAAAGGGTATCGCTGAAGCCGAGGCTATCGATAAGAAGGCTGAGGCTATGAAGAAGTACGGTCAGGCCGCCATGACCGAGATGATCGTGAACAAGCTGCCTGAGATGGCTAAGGCTGTTGCCGAGCCTCTTGCGGCTATCGATAAGATCACCATCATCGACGGCGCGAACGGTTCCGAGACCGGCGTGGGCACCATGGGAGGATATGTTCCCGCAGTGCTCGCGAAGACCATCGAGACCATTAAGGAAACCACAGGTTTTGATATTACCGATATCATGAAGGCTCAGACCTACGATGCTAAGGTTAACAAGAACGTTAATCTCACGGGGCTGGAGAATGCCGGAAATGTAACTATCAAGACTGAATAAAGGATAATAGCCAT
>JAFZKM010000204.1 GCA_017553665.1 Lachnospiraceae bacterium | reverse complement strand
TCTGATCTTACTTTCCCTTTCCTTAATCTTTATCGCGAACCCCACTGCGGGTGCAGTGGGGCCTTGATATCATTTCTTTGCCGCCTTTTTCGCGGGCTTCTTTTCTGCTTGCGCAGCGGTCTTCGCGGCAGGCTTTTTCTCTGCTTTTGCAGTCGTCTTAGCTGCCGATTTTTTAGCAGTAATCTTTACTGTCTTAGCCGTTGCCTTCTTCTCTTCCTTCGCTGCTTCGGGCGTGCATTTAAATACAACACATGACAGAGGCGCAAGCTTCATGACTATCGAATTCTCTCTGCCGTCGTGGGGAACGGGTTTGGAAAGCTTCGCCTTCGGATTGGTCCTTCCCCCACCGCCGTAGGTTGTCGAATCGCTGTTAAGGATCTCCTTGTACTCACCGGCGAACGGAACAGCCTGCATGAACTCATCGTAATGCACGGGTGTGAAATTGAATACAAAGAGCAGTGTATCCTCGGGCTTTCCGTCCGATCTGATGAAGCTTACAATACTGTGGTCGGCGTCCTCGCAGCTCATCCATGTGAAGCCCTCGGGGCTGCAGTCGAGCTTTGTGAATACGGGATATTCGGTGTACATCTCGTTGAGCTTCGCCGAGAACTTCTGCATTTTCAGATGAAGTTCGTCCTCAAGCTCTCCCCAGTCGAGCGATCTGTTCTCGCTCCACTCTCTCTCCTGACCGAATTCCTGGCCCATGAAGAGGAGCTTCTTTCCGGGATGACCCATCATGAAGCCGTACGCGGCTCTTAAATTCGCGAATTTATCAACGCGGTAGCCGGGCATTTTCTCGAGCATCGAACACTTGCCGTGAACCACCTCATCGTGTGAAAGAACGAGAATGAAATTCTCGCTGTACGCGTACATCATGCTGAACGTGAGCTGTCCGTGAGCGCCCTTTCTGAAAAGGGGATCCTTCTTCATGTAGGACGTGAAATCGTTCATCCAGCCCATGTTCCACTTTAAGTCAAAACCGAGTCCGCCTTCCTCGACGGTCTTCGTGATATTTGCCCAGGCAGTCGATTCCTCGGCAATGATCAGCGCGCCTTTTTCCTTCTTGTGGAAGATGGAATTCAGGTGCTTTAAGAGCTCGATCGCTTCAAGGTTCTCATTGCCGCCGTACTTGTTCGCGACCCACTCGCCCGCCTTTCGGCCGTAGTCGAGATAGAGCATCGAAGCCACGGCGTCCATTCTGATGCCGTCCGCGTGATACTTCTCTACCCAGAACAACGCGTTTGCGATAAGGAAGTTCGAAACCTCGGGACGACCGAAATTAAAGATAAGGGTGCCCCAGTCGGGATGCTCTCCGAGCCTCTTATCGGGATGCTCGTAAAGACAGGTTCCATCGAATGTCGCGAGAGCGAAAGCATCTCTCGGGAAATGCGCGGGTACCCAGTCAAGGATAACTCCGATCCCCTGCTTATGCATGTAATCCATAAAGAACATGAAATCCTGGGGAGTTCCGTATCTTGAGGTGGGCGCGTAATAACCCGTAACCTGATAGCCCCACGAACCGTCGAAGGGATGCTCCATGATGGGCATCAGCTCAATATGCGTATAGCCCTGCTTCTTGACATACTTAGCCAGAAGCGGCGCGATCTCGCGGTAATTGTAGTAGTCGTTCTCGCCGTCGCCCTTGCGCTGCCAGGATCCGAGATGGACCTCATAGATCGACATCGGCATGGACGCGGTATCGATCTTCTTACGGGCCTTTATCCACTCGTGGTCTGTCCAGTCATAGTCAAGGCTTCTGACGATCGAAGCGGTATTCGGGCGCATCTCGCCGAAGAACTCATAAGGGTCGGACTTCAGATAGGTCAGTCCGCCCGTGCACTTGATCTCGAACTTATACAGCTCGTCCTCTCCGACTCCGGGCACGAACAGCTCAAAAATGCCGGCGGCGCGAAGCTTCCTCATGGGATTCCTTCTGCCGTCCCAGAGATTGAATCCGCCTACCACGCTGACACGCTGCGCGTTCGGCGCCCAAACCGCGAAATAAGTGCCTTTTACGCCCTTTACGGTCTTTACGTGAGCTCCGAGCTTCTCGTATATCTCATAATGTATTCCGCGGATGAAACGGTCCTCGTCCTCGGGCCCAATAAGCGGCGCAAACGAGTAGGGATCGTAAACCTCCGTCGTGGTTCCGTCATCATAGGTTATGGCAAGCTTATAGGACTGAACGGTATTCCCGGGAACAAGCACCGAGAAATTGCCCTGATCATCCACGCTCTCCATCGGATAATACTTGTTTTTGATCTTGACGGAAACCGATCTCGCCGTAGGCTGAAAGGTATTGTACAGCACGCCCTTGTGGGTCACATGTCCGCCAAGCCATGTATGCGGATCGTCGTGCTCCGAATACACGATCGCTTCCATAGCTCCCCAGTTCATAAGATCATACAAAGCATTTCCTTCATCGACCATATGTCTGATTCCTCCTGAAAAAGAAAATTATGATACGATCATTCGCGGTACCACTCGTCAATTCCGGTCTCCTCGGGAGTACCCTCCGACTCTGAAGTATATTTCTTAAGAACCGGCTCGATGATAAAGGATCTGACAAGCGCCAGAATTCCCGGTATCAGCGGTATCAGAATGATCAAATAGAGCAGAAACTCGTAAAAGATATAAACGAGAAGACCCACCACTCCCCATATGAGGATAAGGATGAACGATCTCACAAGATGCCTGGTGGCGATAAGAATGGCGTTCCTGAAGAGTCCGCCGAGGGTCACCGTGAAACGTGAAAGGATCGGGAATGCCCATGCGAGCGATACTCCCGCGAATATGCAGCCCGCGATGAATACGGCAAACATGACATTACCAAATGAATTGCCCTCGTCGATAAGAGCGTTCGCGTACTGGATGTCGATGTACATGAGATACGCGAAAAGGCTGTAGATAAAGGACATCGGCGACGCGACCTTAAAGTTCATCTTAAATGAACGAAAGAACTCCTTCGTGGCGTAGCTCCTGCTCCTGCGCGTAACCTTCACGGTCGCGTAATACAGCGCGGAGCTGGCCGGTCCGATGAGGAACGAGGAGATAAAGATCGCCGCGAAGAAAATGGCGTTGACGCCGATAAAGATCGCCGCGACCACCAGACCCAGGCTGATCACGAACCATAAAAAGCCCAGCCAGAATGTATCGATCGCCTTATTGATAAATGTGAAGAATCCGTTGTCCGGATTGAATAACCTGCTCATTTCTTACGTCTTAAACCTTTCAGTATTTCTATGGGATTTTTCTTTTTTGCCGGAGGCGCTTCCTTCGGCGCCGGTTTGATCTCGGGCTTCTCAGGCTCGTCGAACTCGAAATCGGAATCGATCGAGTACTTATCGGTGCCCGCGGCGCGGTTCAGTTCCTTTATCGTGGCAGGAACATACTCCTCGGGCTTTACCGCCGCCGGTTCCGCCGCGGCGTTCTTTTCGCCTTCCCCGGCGGGAGCTGCCTTATCGGGTTCAGGATTATCCACGACCAGGCAGAACATCTCCGTTTCGTCCACCCGGTCCAGATCCTCGTATTCCGAGGTTTCGATCATCAGGCCTTTCCTGTGAAGCCTGTTCTCGACAAGCTCCTTGACTATCATGTAAATGCATGCCATGAGAGGTGCCGCGATAAGCATACCGGCCACACCCCAGAGGCTTCCGAAGAACGTACATGCGAACAGTACCCAGAAGGGCGAGAGTCCGACGGACTCGCCGAC
>JAFZKM010000203.1 GCA_017553665.1 Lachnospiraceae bacterium | reverse complement strand
GCAAGACTCGACAGGATACTCGGCAACGAGGAGATCAGAGCCATGATCACCGCTTTCGGAACCGGTATTTCCGAGGATTTCGATATTTCCAAGCTCCGTTACGACAAGATCATCGTCATGACGGATGCCGATGTTGACGGCGCTCATATCGCTACGCTCATGCTTACGTTCATTTACCGTTTCATGCCCGAGCTTATCAAGGAAGGCCACGTTTATCTCGCGCAGCCTCCGCTCTATAAGGTCGAGAAGAATAAAAAGGTATGGTACGCGTACAGCGACGATCAGCTCAATTCGATCATGAACGAGATCGGACGCGACAACAACTACACCGTCCAGCGTTACAAGGGACTCGGTGAGATGGACGCTGAGCAGCTCTGGGATACGACGATGGATCCTCAGACCAGGACCCTGAAGAAGGTTACTATGGACGAGGACAATCCCGCGGAGCTCGATGTTACGTTTAATGTTCTGATGGGAGATAACGTAGAACCCAGGCGCGAGTTCATCGAGACCAACGCAAAATACGCCAAGAATATCGATATTGCCTGATAGCCGGGCATAAGGAGCATTTCATTTATGGAAGACAATATTTTTGATAAGGTCAGACCGGTCGACTTAAAGGAGACCATGGAGACCTCATACATCGATTACGCGATGTCGGTAATCGCGGCGCGAGCCCTTCCCGATGTCCGTGACGGCTTAAAGCCCGTTCAGAGGCGTATCCTCTACGCCATGATCGAGTTATCGAACACGCCCGATAAGCCGCATCGTAAGTGCGCGCGTATCGTCGGCGATACGATGGGTAAATACCATCCTCACGGAGACAGTTCGATCTACGGGTCATTGGTAAATCTGGCACAGGAGTGGTCGACGCATTATCCCCTTGTTGACGGACACGGAAACTTCGGTTCCGTCGACGGCGACGGCGCGGCTGCCATGCGTTATACCGAGGCCAGACTCAGCAAGATCGCGATGGAGATGCTCGCGGATATCAACAAGAATACCGTGGATTTCATCCCCAACTTCGACGAGACGGAAAAAGAACCCACGGTGCTCCCCTCGAGAGTTCCGAACCTTCTGATCAACGGTACCACTGGTATTGCGGTAGGTATGGCGACGAATATCCCACCGCACAACATCGGCGAGGTGATCGATGCGGTTAAGCTTATCATCAACAACAGGATCGACGAAGGCAGGGAAACCTCCATCGATGAGGTTCTCGGCATTATCAAGGGACCCGATTTCCCTACAGGCGGAACGATCCTCGGCACCAGAGGCATCAACGAGGCTTACCGCACGGGCCGCGGAAAGATCAAGATCCGCGCCGTGACCGAGATAGAGCCCATGGCCAACGGCAAAAACAGGATAGTAGTCACCGAGCTGCCTTTCCTTGTGAACAAGGCAAGGCTTATCGCGAAGATCGCGGAGCTGGTAAAGGACAAAAAGGTCGACGGGATCACGGATCTGCGCGACGAGTCCGACCGTCAGGGCATGCGCGTCTGCATTGAGCTTCGCAGGGATGTTAATCCGCAGGTGGTTTTAAACCATCTTTACAAGCATACACAGCTGCAGGACACCTTCGGTGTCAATATGCTCGCGCTCGTTAACAACGAGCCCAAGATGCTTTCCATTCTTCAGATACTTGAGCTTTATATCAAGCATCAGGAAGATGTAGTTACAAGAAGGACCAAGTACGATCTGAACAAGGCCGAGGAGCTGGCTCACATCAAGGAAGGTCTGCTCAAGGCGCTCGATATTATCGACGAGATCATCGCTCTCATCAGGGCATCAAAGTCGACTCCCGAGGCTAAGCAGGGACTGATCGATAAGTTCGGTTTCGACGATCCGCAGGCACAGGCCATTGTGGATATGCGTCTCAGACAGCTGACAGGTTTGGAAAGAGAGAAGCTTGAGGCAGAGTATGCGGATCTTATGGAGAAGATCAAGGAGTACAAGGCGATCCTGGGCGACGAGAACATCCTTCTCGGAGTCGTAAGGGACGAGGCTGTCGCTATCGGCAATAAGTACCGCGATGAACGCAAGACCTCGATCGGCTTTGACGACGACATTTCGGCTGAGGATCTGGTTCCGGATGACGACACCGTTATCGCGATGACCAGACTCGGTTATATCAAGCGCATGACGCCCGACAATTTCAAGGCCCAGCACCGCGGAGGCAAGGGAATCAAGGGCATGTCGATAATCGACGATGATTTCATCGAAGAGCTCTTCATGACGACGAATCATCACTTTATACTGTTCTTCACGAATCAGGGACGCGTATACAGGCTGAAGGCTTACGAGATCCCGGAGGCATCGCGTACCTCGAGAGGCACCGCGATCGTGAACCTCCTGCAGCTCCAGCCCGACGAGCATGTTTCGGCGACCATCACCGTGCGCGGCTTCGACTTCGACAGCTATCTGCTGATGGCTACGAAGGGCGGTATCATAAAGACCACGAGGCTTTCGGAGTACGCGAACATCCGTAAGGTCGGCCTTATCGCGATCACTCTGCGCGAGGGCGATGAGCTCATCGGAGTTAAGTGTACCGACGAGAAACAGGATGTCATGCTCATTACCAGAAAGGGCATGTCGATCCGCTTCAACGAGACCGATGTGCGCGTGACCGGCCGTCAGTCGATCGGCGTCATCGGAATCAATCTCGACGATGACGATGAAGTAGTAGCGATGCAGCTGACCGAGCAGGGCAAGTATCTGCTCACCGTTTCCGAGCTCGGCTACGGAAAGCTCACTCCTCTCACCGAGTTCAATTCGCAGCACCGCGCCGGCAAGGGCGTTCACTGCTATAAGATCATGGATAAGAGCGGACCGCTCGTGGGCGCGAAGATCCTTGATACCGAGAACGATATCATCATCATTACAAATGCGGGTACGGTTATCCGTCTGCAGCTTTCCGATGTCAGGATCTGCGGCAGGAGCACCACCGGCGTTAAGCTCATCAATCTCGACGCGGAAAAGAACACAAAGGTTGCCCGCATCGCGAGAGTGCGTGAGACAGAAGAGGACGCGGAGACCAATGCCGGAATGTCCGGCGAGGTATTGACCGCAGTTCCGCTCGATGACGATGAGGAAGAGGATTCCGAGGAAGAGAAGGCTACACTTCATTCCGATGAATTCGGCGGTACTTCCGAAGCAGACGAACCGCTTGACGAATAATATTGACCAATGATCTCAGACCCTCCGGGATTTGCTTCCGGGAGGGTCTGTGTGTAAGGGGCGGATTTTTATGAGAACGATTGATGTAAGAACGATCGCGGACGCGATAGCCGGAATGTGCATTGAGGCCAATCTTTCGCTGACTCCCGATATGCTCGCGGCCCTCGAAGGAGCGGAAAAGAGCGAGACTTCGGAGCTCGGTGCCAATATCATGGGGCAGCTTAAGGAAAACCTGAAGATCGCGGGCGAAGAGAGTATCCCGATCTGTCAGGACACCGGGATGGCTGTCGTTTTCGTAAAGGCCGGACAGGACGTGCATTTCGAGGGCGGAAGCCTTAAGGATGCGATAAACGAAGGCGTGCGCAGGGGCTATACCGACGGATACCTTCGCAAGTCCGTGGTTTCGGATCCGCTTCTTCGCGAGAATACCGATGACAATACCCCCGCGATCATACATTACGAGATCACCGAAGGCGACAAAGTCGAGCTGACAGTTGCGCCCAAAGGATTCGGAAGCGAGAACATGAGCCGCGTGTTCATGCTGAAGCCTGCCGAGGGCATCGACGGAGTAAAGAACGCCGTGATCACCGCGGTAAAGGACGCGGGCGCGAATGCCTGCCCGCCGATGGTGGTCGGAGTCGGGATCGGCGGAGACTTCGAGAAATGCGCTTTATTGGCTAAGAAAGCGCTGACGAACGGACTGAATTCAGTGCATTCCTATTACGAGGACAGTTCCGAGTTCAAAGACACGACCGGCGCGAAGAGCGGCAGGACACAGCCCGATACGGGATATCTTGAGGAACTGAGGAAAGAACTGTTCACCGCGCTGAACGCGACGGGCATCGGGCCCGGCGGTATGGGAGGAAAGAATACGGTCCTCGGAGTCAATATCGAGACCTGGCCCACGCATATCGCGGGACTTCCGGTCGCGATAAACATCTGCTGCCATGTGAACAGGCATGTTAAGAGAACATTGTAAGGAGACCGGCGTATGATCAGGCATATCAGACTGCCATTTTCGAAGGAAAGTCTTTCGCAGATCAAATGCGGAGACATATTGTATCTGACAGGAATGATCTACACCGCGAGAGACTCAGCGCATAAGCGCATGTATGACGCGATCCGCGCGCATCGGGAGCAGCGCAGGGATGATCTTTTTGAGGAGACCGTAACGGGAAAAAAGCTTTTTGAAGAAGGAATCCTGCCCATAGATATAACGGGCACCGTGATCTATTATCTCGGGCCTACTCCCGCAGCGCCCGGGCAGGTCATCGGATCCGCGGGTCCCACGACTTCGGGACGTATGGATAAATACACGCCCACGCTTCTTGACCTTGGACTTACCGGCATGATCGGAAAGGGCAGAAGGACAGAAGAAGTCAGGGCATCGATCGAAAAGAACGGCGCGATATACATGGGAGCTACCGGCGGGGCCGGAGCATTGCTCTCAAAGTGCATAAAGGAATGCGAGATCGTAGCTTACGAAGATCTCGGAACAGAAGCGATCAGGAAGCTCTATGTCGAAGATTTTCCGGTGACTGTGCTTATCGATTCGGAGGGAAAGGTTTATGAGTACGGGAAGGAGTAAAGATACCGCGGCGGATGTATTGTTAAAGATTGCCTTGTTCGCGGTGACGCTCGGATGGGGCCTGATCTTCGCGCTGCGCCTCAATGTTCCGCCGGTGATAGACGAGGTCGGAACCGTTGCGAATACGGCTCTGCTCATGGGCTGGGACTGGTCGGAGACCGCCTGGGCGATGGGGGGCAGCTATTTCAAGTACGGATTCGCGCTGCTCTATTATCCTCTCGCGCTTTTGATCGAAGATTCCTACATGCTGTATAAGGCAATGCTAGCTCTGAATATGGTATTCCTTGCGCTGATCCCCGTGTTTACCTACGATATCATGCACAGGCATGTCGGAAGCGACAAGGCGGAGAGCACGATGCTTTCACTGATGATGTCGGTATTTCCTTCGACCGTGCTCTATATGACTTACGCGAAGGCCGATGTGATCCTGATATTCCTGCCGTTCCCGATCGTTTATCTGCTGCTGGAGCTCGGACAGCTGCGCACAAAGGGCGTTGAGCCCGCGCTCGCGAAGAAGAATAAGCGCAGGAGAGTGTGGCTTTCGATACTTCTCGCG
>JAFZKM010000202.1 GCA_017553665.1 Lachnospiraceae bacterium | reverse complement strand
TGTCCGCCCTGCTGGCCGCGGTCGGACGAATATGTACGCTGTCCGCTCTGAGGACGCTGCTCATGACGGATAGCCGTGGGATTGTCGAAAATGTTGCCGTGCACAATGGGATTTACCAGAGGCTTCGGCTCCGCGGCAGGTGCTGCGGGAGCGGGCTCGGGCGCTGCTTCCTTGGCAGGCTCGGCAGCGGGTGCCGGAGCAGGCTCGGGAGCAATGTCGGCAGGCTTCTCCGCAGGTGCCTTTCCGTTCTTGAAATCATCGGGAAGTACCGGAAGCGTGTAATCCGCATCGTTCTTTTTCTTTTTCTTGTCCTGTGCGCTCACAACGGGAGCATTGGGATCGATCTGATCCGCGAAAGCGCTGATCTTATCGCCGAGCGCGTTGGTCAGTGCGCCCTTGGGTCCCATGCTCTTGGTCTGCGCGTTATTCGCAGCGCGCTGCTTATCGCGCTCCGAACGTCCGTCAAATACCTGGTTCATGGGCATCTGAGGCCTCTGGGGCGGCTGTCCCTCTCCGGGCTTTGTGCGCGCGATCTGACGTCCGTCCTGCCTGATGATGACTCCGTCCGGGTTCATCTTAAAGGGCAGTACTCTGTTGTCGGCGATATTTATAAGTCTGCCGTCCTGCGCTACACGGTAGAATATCTCCCTTCCGTCGCGGGAACGGAGAACGCCGCGTCTTTCCTTTGCCGCGGGCTTGGCGGGCTCAGCTTTTGCGGGTGCCTCAGCCTTCTCTGCCTTCTCTGCCTTTTCAGCCTTCTCAGCCTTCTCCGGCTGAGCGGGCTTTTCGGCCTTCGCGGGCTTCTTTGCCTTTCCTGAACCCGCGAACGCAGCCCTGATCTTTTCCGCTTCTTCGTCGGTAACGGTGCTCATGTGGTTCTTAGCATCGCTGCCGGCATCCTGAAGGATCTTCAGGATATCCTGGGTAAGCGTCTTTGCGTCAGCCTCCGCGTTCCTTTCGAGTATTTCCTTTGCCAGTTCATGTATCCTAATTTTGGCCATATAGTTGTTTTTTCCTCCACCTTGCCGGTCTCAGACCGGCATCTCATGCTATTTGTTATCGAGTAGATCTATGATTTTCTTCGCCATTCCGGCGTTGTTGATTGTTACCGATGCCCTGAATTCGGTTCCTATCGAATGTCCGAGATCGTCCTTCGTTCCGAAGGTGTAAAACGGTACCTTGTAAAAGGCACACATGTCCGAGAAATTCTTCTTGGTATTGTCCGATGCGTCCTCAGCCACAAGGATCAGCGATGACTTGAAAGACTTAACCGCCTTCTCGGTTAGGAACTCGCCTCCCTGCGCAAAGCCGGCCTTCTTCGAAAGGCCCAGGAGCGAGTATATCTTCGCGTCCGCCGCTTCGCCCTTGAGGATCACCTCGGGTTTGTCATTATTCTTCTTCACCGTTTTCAAGCTCCTTCAGCAGCTTCTCGCGTACTTCCTGAGGTATCGCGTGCTTGAGACTTGCTTCAAGTCCTTTGGACCTGAGCGCCTTCTCCAGACATTCTTTTTTGCCGCAGACATACGCTCCGCGGCCGTTCTTTCTGCCTGTTATGTCCAGCTCTATCTCATCTTCGGGCGTAAGTATCACGCGGATCAGTTCCTTCTTCGGGAACATCCCTCCGCAGCCCGTGCACTTTCTCATCGGAATCTTCTTTACTGCCATCAATAATTGTCCTCTGCCTGTGATTCACTCTTGATATCGATCTTGTATCCCGTAAGTCTGGCCGCAAGTCTCGCGTTCTGGCCTTCCTTGCCGATCGCGAGGGAAAGCTGGTAATCGGGAACGATGACTCTCGCCGACTTCTCATACTCATCGGCAACTACCGAAACAACCTGGGCGGGGCTCAGCGCGTTCCTGATAAGAAGCGCGGGATCCTCGTTCCATTCGATGATGTCGACCTTCTCGCCTCTGAGCTCATTAACGATCGCGTTAACTCTCGCGCCGTTAAGACCTACGCATGCGCCTACGGGATCAACGTTGGGATCGTTCGAGCTGACTGCCATCTTTGTTCTGGCTCCCGCCTCACGCGCGATGCTCCTGATCTCAACGATGCCGTCATGCACCTCTGTAACCTCTTCCTCGAACAGGCGCTTTACCAGCTCCTTATGGGTTCTCGAAACAGAGATCCTGGGTCCCTTTGTATTGTCCTTAACTTCGAGCACGTAAACCTTGATGCGCTCCGTGGGACGGAAACGCTCGCCGGGGATCTGCTCCGCCTCGGTAAGTATAGCGTCTGCCTTGCCGAGATTAATGCTGATGTTGTTGCCTACATAGCGCTGTACAACGCCGGTAACGACCTCATGCTCAATGTTTGAGTACTGGTTGAAGAGCACCTTGCGCTCCTCCTCGCGGATCTTCTGAACTACGGTCTGCTTTGCCTTCTGTGCCGAGATCCTCTGGAAATCCTTGGGTGTAACCTCGATGTTGATCTTATCGCCTATCGCGAGCTTCTTGCGGGGATGCTTCTCTTTTGCTTCCTCAAGAGTGATCTCCTCATCGGGATCGATCACTTCCTCAACGATCGTCTTCTCCGCGTAAACGGAAACGGCGCCGTTCTCACGGTTGATGTTGACGTGGATGTTGTCAACCTTGCCGTTGAACTCATTCTTGCATGCCGCGAGAAGTGAATTCTCGATAGCTTCAAGCATGACTTCCTTGCTTATGTCCTTCTCCTTTTCTATCAGATCGAGAGCCTCGATCAATTCTTTGTTGCCTGCCATTTTCCATTGTCCTCCTTATTCGTTATACTGTTTTTCTATGTCTTTCCCGCATGTGCGGGATGAATCTCAAAAGTCTATCGTAAGAGCTATCTTCGCGATGTTCTCGCGCTCAAACGCGGTCTCGGTTCCGTCGATCGTGATCTTCACGGTCTTCTCGTCAAACCCCGAAAGGATTCCGGTGTACTCCTTGGTACCGCCCACTGCCTTGTAAAGCTTCAGCTCGACTTCTTTGCCGTTCTCCCGCACGAAGTCCTTATCCTTCTTGAGCTGCCTTCCGAGTCCCGGCGAGCTGACCTCAAGGATATACGCGTCGGCAATGTAGTCTTCTTTGTCAAGAAGATCGCTGAGCCTCCTGCTGACCGCCTCGCAGTCTCCGATGTTCACGCCGCCCTCTTTGTCAATGTAGGCCCGCAGATAATAGTCGGAGCCTTCCTTAACGTACTCGACGTCCACCAGCTCGAGCTTCATCTCATCGACGATCGGCTGCAGCAGCGCCTCCGTCCGCTTTTCATACTCTTCTCTCTTCGCCATTTCAGTTCCTTTTCAAAACTTTGGGAGTGGACCTCGCGGCCCACTCCCATGCTGAACAATAATTACCATGTGATATCTTAACACTTTAATATAGCGAATGCAAGAACTTTTTAGAAAATGATATGCAATAAAGCCCCCAAAACTGCGCTTTGTTACATCATTTTGAGGATATGGTCCCTGACATCGTCCAAAACGGAACTCTTCCATTCACCCTTCTCAGCCTCATCGGCCAGGGGGCAGACGATCTGAAAATCGAGTGCCTCGCCCGGTACGCGGCCCGAACGTTTTTCGTTCCAAAAATTCTCATGCCACTCTTCTTCTGTGGTCGATGCCGAATACCTGTCGGAGTACATGAAGATCTGCTGGCGTTTTGTGGCGGCAACAAAAGCCTTTGCCGAGAGCGGAGCGAGCTTCTTATATTCTTCCTCAGGCACCTCCGTGAAAATATCGGGAAGCGGCGCCGAAACCACACGTTCAGACTCACGGTCCACTTTTATACCGAGAGCTTCGAAATCATAACCGTTTTCATCAAAGCTTAACTTTAACACAACTCCGCTCTCCGTATAGTACTGCGAGCGCTGGTAAGGCGTGTCAAAGATGAAGTTCCCCAGCGAATAAAAAATGTATTTATCCCCAACTTTCTCATAGTTCATCGGAACATGCGGATGATGGCAAAC
>JAFZKM010000201.1 GCA_017553665.1 Lachnospiraceae bacterium | reverse complement strand
CTGCAGCCTCTTCACTTACTGACGCATTCATATCCGTATCTATCATTCCCGGCGATACACAGTTGACTCTTATCCCTGATGGTCCGACCTCCATTGCAAGTGCCCTTGTAAGACCTATAACGCCCGCCTTGGCGGTCGAATAAGCGACCTCGCATGAGGCGCCCACCTGGCCCCACATCGAGCCTACAGTGACGATACAGCCCTTCTTGCGGATTATCATGGAAGGCAGAACGTACCTTATGCAATAGAAGACTCCGTTCAGGTCGGTATCTATGATCTCTTCCCACCTGCTCTCTTCTATCTCGTTTATAAGGCTGAAGTCGGCTATCGCGGCATTGCAAATGAGAACGTCGATCTGTCCCAGTACGCTCACGGCTTTTTCAACGGCTATCCTGACGGAATCCGAGTATTTTACATCGCACCTTACAGGTGTTGCACCGGTCTCCTGCCTCAGGGCATCCGCGTCGAGCTCAGACCTGTGGTATGTGAAGACGACATCATGACCGGCAGCTCTGAACAGCCTGACGGCCTCCGCGCCTATACCGCGCGAACCGCCTATTATCAGAACATTACTCATTTTTTTCTTCTTTTTCTTTTTCGAGTTTTTCTTTTTCGAGCCTGGCTTTTTCTTTTGCTTTCTCTTTCTCTTTTCTGGCCTTTCTGATGCTGTGCCTTATCATGAGGAAGATTATCAGGAGCAGAACGAGAACGATCGCGACGATGGTGAAAGCAAAGCTAGCCTCAGCCTTGAAACGTCTCCAGTTGAGTTTGATGAACAGTGCAGCGATACCGAGTATCAGCAGCGCTATGATGACAAGATATACGGTCGCCCCGCCTTTTTTATTGTTTTTCATACGAGTTCTCCCCTATTGGCTTTCTCCTGTTCCTCAGGAGTCATACTTGTAACGGTCACCCCGAATAATGCCATCACGAAGCACACGACAGGCATGGTGTAGTTGAACACCGCCCACGGAGCATATGCAGCCCAGGCGATGCCCAGCGTGCTCGCGATGAACATGCCGCAGGTGTTCCACGGAACGAGACATGAAGTAACTGTGCCTGCCGACTCAAGAGCGTTGGACAGGCTCTTCGGATGAATGCCCTTCTCCCTGTATGCAGGTGCGAACATACGGCCCGGAATGAGGATCGAAATGTACTGTTCTGCCATGATCGCGTTGGCAAAGATGCAGGTGAGCTCTGTAGCTCCGATGAGCGCGGCAGGGCCCTTGATGACCTTGAGCAGCGCTTCGATAATGACCTCCATCTGGCGTGTGCCTTCCATTATGCCCCCGTACATCATCGCGATCAGGACCATCAGGATCGAGAATCCCATGCTCAGAAGACCGCCTGATGAAAGCAGACTGTTGAGTGCGTCAACATCAGTCTCGCATACGAATCCGTTGAGAGAAGCGTCAAGCATGTCGCTGAACGTGACACCCTGCTGGAATACCGGAGCCAGAATAAGCGCAGCGATGAAGCCCATCGTGATGCCCGGGATGGCAGGTATCTTGAATGCTATCGCCAGTATTACGATCAGCGGTGGCAGGAGCAGCAGCGGATTGACGTTGAAGTTGCTCTTAATACCTCCCATTATTATCGCAGCCTGCGAACTGTCGACCGAGCCTGACGACACATGCATGAATCCATAGACACCGAAGAAAAACAGTGCTATGACATACGATATCAACGTCGACTTGAGCATGTACTTTACGTGAGTGAATACGTCAGTACCGGCCATGGCAGGCGCCAGATTGGTCGTGTCGGACAGCGGCGAAAGTTTATCGCCGAAATACGCTCCGGATATGACAGCTCCTGCCGTAGGGCCTACCGGCATACCGAGTCCGGCTCCTATTCCGATCAGCGCGAGTCCCATGGTCCCCATCGTTCCCCAGGACGTACCCGTTGCCAGCGATGTGATCGAGCAGATCAGCACCGCGGCCACAAGGAATACCTTAGGCGAAAGCAGCTTGAGCCCATAGTAGATCATCGTCGGGATTGTTCCCGAAAGCAGCCATGCTCCTATCATCATTCCCACGATGGCCAGGATCAGTACGGACTGCATGGCCTTGGAGATCCCGTCTATCATCATCGACTCCAGATCGGACCATTTATAACCGAGAGTCATGCTCACGATCGCGGCTATTATAACGCCCATGAACATAGGAATATGAGGGTCAGCTCCGAAAATAACGATGCCAACCACCATTACAGCCACAAGACCAAGCAGCGATATCAGCGCGTGCCCGATCGTCGGTCTCTTGATTTCACGTTCTTCAGTAAAAATGTTTTTCATATAGTCATTAAACCTTTCAGTATTGTTTTCCACGTGTGATGATACACACTTGTCCGTTCGTTTTCAATGCCCCGTCACTTCCGCGGACCTATGAACTCTCTCAGGATCGAATAGTCAGGTACGGATTCATCCGAATCTATCATGTCAAAGTACTTCATGAAGCGGAGTATCCTTTTTGCCTCGGCATACTGCTCGCTGGACTCGTCTATCGCCGTGAGCAGCGGCTCCGCGTATGTCTTGAGCAGGTTGG
>JAFZKM010000200.1 GCA_017553665.1 Lachnospiraceae bacterium | reverse complement strand
TAAGAAGCTTTGACCAGTTTTTCAGATTTGAATGATGACAGATGACAGGAAACGCCGGGGCAGCAGCTCCGGCGTGTTTTATTCTTCCAAAACCCTTATCTCCATGTAATCAAAATCCACTTCCTCGTGGAAGCTGTCGCGCGGGAAACGTGCCCTCGCGCGGTACTTAAATTCATTTATCGTGGGATCGAGCCAGACCGGAACCGCGAGATCCAGGTCATGACAGGCTTTCTCGAGAGAGGCGAAGACCTTCGCGGTACGGGAGATGTCTTCGTTGTTCTCGACCGTAATTTCTTTTATCGTACGGCTGTCGCGTGACAGCCTGAACCAGATTTTCACGTTATCCCTCCTGAAGCTGCAGTGATCGTTTACATAGATTCTATCATAAGCTTTCGGTATAGAAAAGCGGAAACCACGATTGCATTCCTGCCCGTGATATTTTATAATATTTGTATTATTCGGCATACGGAGGCGGGCGGATGTCTTATCTGGCTTTATACAGGAAATACAGGCCTTCGTCCTTTGACAGGGTCAAGGGACAGGACCATATCGTTACGACGCTCAAAAACCAGATGAACGCCGGACGTATCGGTCATGCCTATCTTTTCTGCGGAACCAGAGGAACGGGAAAGACATCTGTCGCGAAGCTTTTTGCGAAGGCCGTGAACTGCGAGCATCCGATCGACGGAAGTCCGTGCGGTGAGTGCGCGGTCTGTAGGGCGATCGACGCGAGGACCTCGATGAACGTGATCGAGATCGACGCAGCTTCGAACAACGGTGTTGACAATATCCGCGATATCATCGATGAGGTGAGGTATTCCCCGACCGAAGGAAAATATAAGGTCTATATCATTGACGAGGTGCATATGCTTTCATCGGGCGCGTTCAACGCGCTCCTGAAGACTCTTGAAGAGCCCCCGTCATATGTCATCTTCATACTTGCCACAACTGAAGTCCATAAGATCCCCGTTACGATCCTTTCGCGCTGTCAGCGCTATGATTTTAAGAGGATCACGGTCGATACGATCACGGAGTGTCTGGCGGATCTTATGCGTCAGGAAGGGATCGAAACCGAGGATAAAGCGCTTCGTTACATCGCGAAGACTGCCGACGGTTCGATGCGCGACGCGCAGAGTCTGCTCGACCAGTGCATCGCGTTTTATCTGGGACAGAAGCTCACTTACGAGAAAGTACTCGAAGTGCTCGGAGCAGTGGATATCGATGTATTCTCGGTATTGCTGAGATACATCCTGAAGGGCAGCGTGGATACATGTCTTTCCCTGCTGGACGATATCGTGATGCAGGGCAGGGAGCTTACTCAGTTCGTGAATGATTTCGCATGGTATCTGAGGAATCTGCTCATTGCCAAAACCGCCGACGATCCGGCAGAAGTGCTGGAGTTCTCGGCAGACAATATGCAGCTTCTGCTGAGTGAGGCGGAGGCGATGGAAGAAGGCACGATCATCAGGTATATCCGCATTCTCTCCGAGCTTTCGAACAGGATCAGGTACGCGTCACAGAAGAGGCTGATGGTCGAGGTTGAGCTGATAAAGATGTGCAGGCCCGATACGGAGACCAGGGACGATACTCTCTCAGACAGGATCAGAGTCCTTGAACAGAAGCTTGAGAGCGGAGTGTTCAGGACGGCAGGTGAAGGATCGGCGGAGAAAGAAGAGCAGGAGGAGCAGGAGCCGCAGGTTCTTGCGAAGCCGCTCACCGATGATATACGGAAGATCGCGGAGAACTGGAACACCGTGATCAATAAACAGTCGCCTCTCATCCGCAATTCTCTGATCACGGCGAAACCTACGGTCGGAGAGGGTGATAAACTGAAGATCGTATTCACGAACGATTACGATATGGGCGCGGTGGCCAGAGAGGAGCGACTGGCGGATCTGAAGCGAAGCCTTGCAGTACTCACGGGTAAGGATGTCGAGGTCGAGCTTGAGTTCGCCGATAAGAACAAAGCCGGCAAGATGGTCGATATTACGCAGTTCATTAAGAATATGCCTATAGAATATACGGATTCCGAAGAATAATATTGCAGGAGGTTTTTCAAAATGGGTAAAAAAGGCGGATTCCCCGGAGGCGGAATGCCCGGAAGCATGACTAACCTGATGAAACAGGCACAGCGCATGCAGAGACAGATGGAAGAAAAGCAGAAGGAACTGGAGACGAAGGAATGGGAGGCTGCTGCGGGCGGCGGAGCCGTTACCGTTAAAGTCTCGGGTAAAAAGGAGATCACTTCGATCAAGCTTGCGCCCGAGGTTGTCGATCCCGATGATATCGAGATGCTTCAGGACCTTATCATTGCGGCGGTTAACGAAGCGTTCCGCAAGATGGAGGACGAGCAGTCCGAGGCTTACGGTTCTCTTGCGGGAGGACTCGGCGGACTCGGTGGTCTGGGCGGAGGATTCCCTTTCTGATAGAACATGGAGTATTACAGCGATAAGATAAACAAACTGATAGAAGAACTCGGAAGGCTTCCCGGGGTCGGCCGCAAGTCTGCGCAGCGTCTGGCGTTTCATATACTGAACATGCCGAAGGAGCAGGTGCAGTCGTTGACATCCGCGATCACGGAAGCAAAGGAGAATATCCGCTATTGCAGGGAATGCTGCACGCTGACGGACAGCGATATCTGCCCGATCTGCGCGAGTCCCGGCAGGAACAAGCGGGTGATAATGGTTGTAGAGAATTCCCGCGATCTTGCGGCGTATGAGAAGACCGGCAAGTATGACGGAGTGTATCATGTGCTGCACGGAGCGATCTCCCCGATGCTCGGCATCGGGCCTGCCGATATCAGGCTGAAGGAGCTTATGGTCAGGCTGCAGAAGGATGTTGATGAGGTCATCATTTCCACCAATTCGAGCCTCGAAGGCGAGGCGACGGCCATGTACATTTCGAAACTCATAAAGCCTACGGGGATCAAGATCAGCAGGATAGCGACCGGCATCCCGGTCGGCGGAGATCTGGAAAACATTGACGAAGTAACATTGCTGCGTGCTCTTGATGGCAGAGTGGAACTTTAGGACAGCGCAGCCGGAAGGAGAGGTATTATATGGGTGACGGTTTATTTGATCAGAATCTTACAGAGAATCCGGAGATCACCGAAGAGGTGAACAGTGTCGTTTCCGAGACGGCGGAAAACTATGGCATTCCCGCGGAGACGCCTGCGGAAGCACCGGCTTTTGAAACACCGGCTTATGAGGCTCCCGCTTATGAGACTCCTGCTTACGAAGCTCCGGTTTACGAGAACCCTGCGGTTCCGGATCCTGTTACTGCTCCGGCAGAAACGGGGAATATCCTGAACGCGGGCGCGGAAGTACTCCGCGAGATCAAGGCGAGAGTATTGGAGCTTGACGAGCTGAAGGTCAGGGTATCGGATCTGGCCGAGAAACAGCAGCAGCTGGATAAGGATATTTCGGCAAAGCAGAAATCGATGGACGGTGAGATCACTTCCACACTTTCAAAGAGACGCGCGGAGGTAGAGAAGAGCTTTGACGAGACCATTGAGCAGACCCGCGGACGTTTAAAGAATGTTAAGGCGAAGCGCGACAAGTTCAAGGGAACAAAGGTCGATGAGAGAGTTTCGGCCGAGACCGCGGAGCTTAACGAGCAGATCCGCGGCCTGAAGCAGGATGTTCGCGGGATCTATTCACGCGAGCATATCTCACGGCTGTTTAACAACAATTACTTCTTTACAATGTTTATGCCCGACGGCCTGGGTGATTTCCTGATCATCCTTCTGTCGGTTGTGATACTGCTGGCAATACCATTCGGTATTTTCCAGTTCCTGCCGGATACCGTCAGGAGCAAAACGATCATTCTTGTGGCGATCTATGCCGGAGTCATCGCGTTGGTTCTGCTCATCTTCACGCTTATCTTCAAGCTTGTAAAGGAGAAGCATTCCGAAGCCCTCAAGCAGGCTAAGCTCCTTCGTGACAAGAGCGACCGCATCAAAAAGCGCATCAGAAAGATGGAAAAGAGCATCCGCAAGGATAAGGACGAGAGCCAGTACGGACTTGAGAAGTATGACGAAGAGCTGAGCGGACTCGATCTTGAGCTTGACGATATCATCAATCGCAAGAAACAGGCTCTTTCGGAGTTTGAGAACACAGCGAAGAAGGACATTACCGAAGAGATCAAAGCGCGCTATGCCGAAGAGCTTGACCGCATGAAGAGTGAAAACGAAGCAGCTTATAAGCAGCAGGCTGAGGCTGAGTCGAAGATCAAATCGCTCTCCGTTGATATATCTTCCAAATATGAGACCTATCTCGGCAAGGAGAACCTGAGCGTTCCGATGCTCGACAGTCTCGTTGACATCATTGAAAAGGGCAATGCGAAGAGCGTTGCCGAAGCGATAACCTATTATAAGAATAATCTGGCCGGAACAGTATGAGAGAAACAGACGAGAATTACGAAAACGAATATGAAACAACGAGGCGCCCCCGAAGCTGGGGCGCTGTCGTTGTGATGGCGGTGCTCGCGCTTGGCATCATAGGCGTCATCATCTGGACGGCAGTGATGAAGAAGACGACTTACACCTCGTGGGAGGCAGTGAGCAGGACGGAAAATATCCCCAACGCGCTCTGCATGGAGACGGATAAGGGATACATTCTTTACAACAGTGACGGAGCGGAAGGACATGACCGGAGCGGCAGCGTTATTTGGAAGATAAGCTATGACCTGACCTCGCCGATCGCGGCTGTGGGAGGCGATTTTGCCGCGTTTGCCGACAGAGGCGCCAATACCGTGCACGTAACGGACGGCTCGGGCTCGAACAATGTCATCAATGTTTCGGAGAAGATCGCGGACCTGTGTGTGTCGGGACAGGGCAATACAGCGATAAGGACCGACGGCGGAGATTACGATCATATCTATATATATGATTTTGCGGGCAATATGCTCATCGATATAAAGACCGAGGTCCGCAAGTCAGGGTTCCCGGTCGCGATGGCACTGTCGATTGACGGGAGTAAGCTGGTCACCTCATACCTGCAGGCCGGACAGACTCAGGCTGCCTGGGTTACCTTTTATAATTTCGGTGAAGTCGGACAGAACTATTCCGATAAAACAGTAGGCAGCTATTCCTTTGAGGACAGTCTGATACCGGACGTGAGATTCCTTGGTAATGACCGCGTGCTTGTCTCCGATGACAAGCAGAGCGTCCTCTATAAGTTCAGAGAGGTTCCGGAGGAGTTGAAGCGTTTTACGGGAGAGGGAGTGACCGCATCGGTCACCGGACGCGAAAGCTGGTTCGCGATCGCGAAAAAACAGAACGACGGTGTATGCAAAATTACCGTATATAATAATAACGGCCAGGAAACCGCTTCGGTGGAGACCGGGATCGTTTATGACACGATGAGCGTAGAGGGCGGCGAGCTGATCCTTACCGGCGGTGATTCCTGCATTATATACAGAAAGAACGGAAAGGAAAAGTTCAGGTCGAGACTTGGCGGTACCATCTCGCTTATCATTCCTTCCGGCGCGGACGCTACATATACTGCTGTTGAAGAAGGCGCG
>JAFZKM010000199.1 GCA_017553665.1 Lachnospiraceae bacterium | reverse complement strand
GGACTTGAGCAGGGCAGGCAGCAGGCAGAGGAGGAGAATGCCCGCGCCCGCGAGGAGCTTGAGCAGATCAAAAATCAATACAGAGAAGAATATGAGAAGCAGGTGGACGAATTGGAGCCTGCTTTTGTAGAAATAGTTATAAAGTATATCCAAAAGCTGACCGGGATCTATGCCGATGACAAGAAGGAGATCATCCTGCATCTCATCGACAACGCCTTAAAGGACAAACATGGCAATGAAAACTTCATCGTGCGCGTGTCCGAGGCAGATTTCCCCGTTGTATCCTACTCGAAGGACGCTATCCGCGGATATCTGAGCGAGGGCGCGCAGCTTGAGGTCGTGGCCGATAAGCTGCTCGAGAGGAACCAGTGCCTGATCGAGACGGAATCGAGGATATATGACTGCAGTCTGGACGGACAGCTGATGAGCCTTATCGAGGATATCAGACTGCTCGCCGAAAAGGAATAAACATGGTCGATACTCAGAAATACGATTCTCTGCTTGAGAAGAACTATGTAAAGGAACTCGGGCGCGTGACCAGAGTAGTAGGCCTTACGATCGAATCGCAGGGCCCCGATGTCGTGCTCGAGGATATGTGCGTTGTCACATCGAAAGACCATACGGTAACCGCGCTCTGCGAGGTCATCGGATTCAAGGACGATTACGTTATTCTGATGCCTTACGAGGATATCTCGGGAATAGGCGTAGGAAGCACCGTAATGAACACCGGCGCGAAGTTCAGCGTGAAGGTCGGACAGAAGCTTCTTGGAATGAAGCTCGACGGACTCGGAGAACCGATGGACGGTTCGGAACTTCGTACCGCCGTAACATATCCTGCCGAGGCAGATCCGCCCGATCCGCTCACGCGTGAGATGATCAATGAGCCGCTTACCCTGGGAGTTAAGGCCGTGGACGGTCTGCTCACCATCGGCAAGGGCCAGCGTATCGGGATATTCGCCGGTTCCGGCGTAGGTAAATCGACTCTGCTCGGTATGTTCGCGCGCAATACAAAAGCCGATATAAATGTCATAGCGCTGATCGGAGAGCGCGGACGTGAGGTGCGTGAATTCATCGAACGCGACCTCGGAGAAGAAGGTATGGCCAGATCCGTGGTCGTTATCGCGACATCCGACAAGCCTGCGCTGACGCGCAAAAAGGCGGCAAAGACCGCCACGGCGATCGCGGAGTATTTCCGCGACCAGGGCAGGGATGTGCTGCTGATGATGGACTCGCTCACGCGTTTCTCAATGGCTCAGCGTGAGATCGGACTTGCCGCGGGAGAACCTCCCGTATCGCGCGGTTATCCGCCGAGCGTTTACACCGAGATGCCGAAGCTCCTCGAGCGCGCGGGCAAATCGGACAAGGGCTCGATCACGGGACTTTACACGGTGCTCGTTGACGGCGACGATTTTAACGAACCGATCACCGATACCGCGCGAGGCGTTCTGGACGGACATATCATCCTTTCGAGAAGCCTCGGCGCGAAGGGCCATTACCCGGCCATCGACATACTGTCGAGCATTTCCCGTGTAATGAGCGCAATCGTTACTCCCGAGCAGAAAAAGCTCGCGTCAAAGCTGAAGATGATAATGGCCACATATAACGAATCCGAGGACCTTATCAATATCGGCGCCTATAAGGCCGGCGCGAATAAGAACATTGACTACGCGATCTCCAAGATCGACGAGGTGAACGCGTTCCTGATGCAGGACACGAGCGACAAATTCTCGTTTGAAGAAACGCTCGAAGCGCTCAGGGAGATCTTTGAGAACGAAGAAAGCTGATTTCGGCTGATCGACAGGAGCTGATCAAATGAAGAAATTTAACTTCGATCTGCAGGGCGTTCTCGAGATCAAGGAAAAGCTCGAAGGACAGGCCAAGATCAATTTCGGTATCGCAAGAGCCAGGCTCACGGCCGAGGAGAACAAGCGCGATGAGATACTTGCCCGTAAGGAGGAATACCGCGCGCGGCTTGAGACGCTGGTAAACGGAGACCTCGACGTGACCGAGATCGGACGCTGCTCCGACGCGATCGATATCATCGATGAGCAGCTGAGCAATCAGGAGATGATGGTAAAGCGTGCCGAAAAGCAGCTTGAGCTGATGCGCACCAGACTGAATACGGTCGTCATGGAGCGCAAGACCATCGAGAAGCTCCGCGAGAAGCGGTTCGCCGAATATCTGCAGGAATACAACGACGAGGAGCGAAAGCAGGTCGATGAGCTTGTAAGCTACAGGCACAGCACCGCAGAGCCCGAGGATGAAGAAGAAAGAACCCGGACCGGACAGATGCACGGCGCCGGAACGGAATAAAACATAAGGCAGGAAGATTATGGCTAAGAAGGACAAAAAAGACGCTCCGGCTAATCCGGATGAAGAGAGCGTAATAAGCAAAATAGGAACGGGCCTGATGGTCATTCTGATCATTCTCGTATGGCTCGCCATTTTCGCGCTTCTCGTAAAGATGGATGTCGGCGGTATGGGTACTGCGCTCAGACCGCTTATTAAGGACGTTCCGATACTGAACCTGATCCTGCCGGACGTTCCCGACGATGTTCTGATCAATGAGGAGAATTATCCTTACAAGAATATCAAGGAGGCCGTTGAGGTCATCAAGGAGCTCGAGGCGAAGGTTGACGCGCTCGAGGACGAGAACGGAACATACGCGAGAAAGATACTTGAACTGCAGGCCGAGGTCGACAGGCT
>JAFZKM010000198.1 GCA_017553665.1 Lachnospiraceae bacterium | reverse complement strand
CGATTCGTGGGAGAATTTTACGATTGTTCGTCAAAAAGGAAAGAGGCAGCCTCATCGGCTGCCTTCGGGATATTCGATATGAACCAGTGTCAGCCCCTGCGGAGGCAATGTGGGCCCCGCCTGACCTCTGTCGCGTGATTCGATGATCTGCGCCATACGTGAGGGCTCTATCGCGTGAGTGCCCGCCTGCAGCAGGGTTCCCGCGATTATGCGGACCATGTTGTAGAGGAATCCGTTGCCCTTAAGGCGGATGATGATGCATTTGTCATCGTAGCCGGTACCCTTAATGACCTCGGCGGAATAAATGGTCCTGACCGTGGTCGTAACCTGCGCGCCCGCGGAACAGAAGGTCACGAAATTGTGCTCGCCTTCCAGGTATTTCGCTGCTTCGCGCATCGCGTCAACATCGATGTCATGATGATAGAAATATGTATAGCGCCTGTTCAGCGGATTCGGATGTTCGTCGTTGAAAATGCGGTACTCGTAGGTTTTGACGCAGTTCACGCGTCTCGGATGGAAATTCGGCTTTACCTCGCAGCTCGAACGAACCACAACGCTGTTCGGAAGCCTTCTGTTCAGCGCGAAGCTGAACTTCTTCGCGGGGATAGGTGACTCGGTGTCAAATACCGCGACATTGTCAAGGGCATGCACGCCCGAATCGGTACGGCTCGCGCCGATGACCTCGATCTGCTCGCCGGTCAGGTCACGGAGGGCCTTATTCAGGACTTCTTCTACCGCAAGCCCGTTGGGCTGCTTCTGCCAGCCGACATAATCCGTGCCGTCGTAGGCTATTCTCAGCATTATCCTGCGCATGGACCCGAAGTCCTCCTTTCCGTGATTACTGCGTTTTCCGCCCGATATGCCCGTTCCTTTCTGTTCCTGCGGGTCAAGGCATGATTATGATGACCGCAAGATACGCCGCCAGCACGCCGAACGCCGCGAGATCGCGGAGCTTGTATTTGAGCGGATGTAATTTGGTCCTGCCCTCGCCGCCGTGGTAGCAGCGCGCCTCCATTGCCTGCGCGAGGTCTCCGGCGCGTCTGAACGCCGAGACGAAGAGCGGCACGAGTATCGGCAGCATCGCCTTTGATCTTTTGAATATATTGCCCGATTCAAAATCCGCGCCGCGCGCGAGCTGCGCCTTCATGATCTTGTCCGTTTCCTCGAGCAGGATCGGGATGAATCTGAGCGCGATCGACATCATCATCGCAATGTCGTGCACGGGGAACTTAAATATCTTCAGGGGCGCGAATATCCTCTCCAGCGCTGCCGTGAGCGCCGTCGGAGTGGTCGTGTAGGTCATCAGCGACGAACCCGTAACGAGAAGCATCAGTCTCAGTCCCATGAAGCCCGCGTTCCTGATGCCTTCTCTGGTAATGCTGATCTTCCACCAGCTCCAGAGTTCTTCGCCCTTCGTGGTCAGAAGATTGATCACGACCATGAAGATCAGCAGGAAGAGCATCGGCTTCATGCCCTTGAAAATGAACTTCGCGGGCACCTTCGATATCGCGACCGTCGCGGCCAGGAACAGCACGACGGGGATAAAACCCCAGAAGGTCTTGAATAGGAACAGCGTCACGATATACAGGATCGTTCCCGCGAACTTGACTCTCGGGTCAAGCTTGTGTATGAACGAATCCGCCGGGTAATACTGCCCCAGTGTAATGTCTCTTAACATGTTTTTCTCTTTCTTCGATGTATGTCAGCATGCCGCGCCGGCGGCAGCAGAGTGTGTCCCGGTTCCTTACGTTTCTCAGCGTATCAGCCTGCCCAGTTCGGCTTCCGCCTGCTCAAGCGTGAAAATATCGGTGCGAACGCCGATCCCTTCGGCTTTGAGCCTCATGAAAAGCCTAGTGACGTCCGGTACGTCAAGTCCCATCGCTTCGAGCTCCTCTCCGCGCGTGAAAATGTCATGCGGAGTGCCGTCCATCGCGATATAACCGTCGTTCATCACTATTATCCGGTCCACATACTCGGCGACGTCTTCCATGCTGTGGGAAACGAGCACAACGGAAATATTGCGCTCACGCCTGATCCCCGCGATCATGTCCAGGATCTCGCGCCTTCCGCCCGGATCGAGTCCCGCCGCGGGTTCGTCCAGGATCAGCACCTTCGGCTTCATCGCGAGCACGCCCGCGATCGCCACTCTGCGCTTCTGTCCGCCCGAAAGATCGAACGGCGAAGCGTCTAACAGATCTTCATCTATTCCTACGGCTTTTAATGCCTCGTAGGTCCTCATTTCGGCCTCCAGCTGAGGCAGCCCCATATTGTTGGGCCCAAAGAGCACATCCTTGGTCACGCTGGTCTCAAAAAGCTGGTATTCGGGGTACTGGAATACCAGTCCGACTTCGGTGCGCAGCTTCTTTAAGTCAAAGCCGTCACCGCAGATGTCCTGCCCGTCATAATAAACGGTACCCGCCATCGGCTTTATCAGACCGTTCATATGCTGCACGAGAGTCGATTTGCCCGAGCCCGTGTGGCCGATAAGCCCGATGAACTCGCCCTCGCCGATCTCAAGGCATATATTGCGCAGCGCAGCCTTCTCAAAGGTCGTGCCGGGATTAAAAATATGGCTTACATGTTCAAGTTTTATTCCCATAATCGCGATGTTCCCTTATTTGCCGTACTTTTCGCGGAAAGCCTCCGCGAATTCCTCATCGTCCAAAACAACCCTGCCGAGTCCGATCCTGAAACCGAGCTCGGTTACCGCGGGCACCTCAAGCTTGTATTTGCGCAGCTCGTCGGCCTTCGCGAATACCTGCCTCGGCGTTCCGTCCATCACGGGACGCCCTTTATCCATGACGATCACGCGGTCCGCGCCCGCTGCCTCGTTCATATAGTGGGTGATCAGGATTATCGTAATGCCTTCTGTCCTGTTGAGCTCATGCGCAGTCGCAATGACTTCTTTGCGTCCCGCAGGGTCCAGCATCGCGGTAGGCTCGTCGAATACGATACACTTGGGTTTCATCGCAAGTATGCCGGCTATGGCCACACGCTGCTTCTGACCGCCCGATAAACGGTTCGGTGAATTAAATCTTTCCTTCTCAAGTCCGACGCGTTTAAGGGCATCTGTGACGCGTTTCTCCATCTCTTCGGTCGGTATGCCCATATTCTCCGGTCCGAACGCGACTTCCTCTTCCACTGTCTGGCCTATGATCTGATTGTCGGGGTTCTGGAATACCATGCCGCAGCTCTGGCGCACCTGCAGATACAGGCTGTCATCCGAAGTATCGCAGCCATTTACATAGACCTTGCCCTCCTCAGGTACGAGCAGCGCGTTCATATGCCTCGCAAAAGTCGATTTGCCCGATCCGTTCGATCCCAGTATCGCCACAAACTCACCCTTCCTGATGTGCACGCTGACATCATCGAGAGCCCTCGTAATGCCCTCGACATTCCCTTCCTCATCGCGCCGAATATATTCAAACGTAACGTTTTCTGTTCTGATCATACTACCTGCCTGAACCTCAGCCGTCTCTTCTTCTAACCTCTACTACGCCAAAAATGTGCGTACTCATCCTTATTTATCTCAACCATTATATCAGCGCCGCCTATTTCGGTAAACTCCCTTTTTTCAAAATGTGGGTACTCATTTGTCTATGTTTGCCCTTCACCTTCAGTATACCGATATTGCAGAGAAGGTTATTCCGTTCCCTTCTATTGCCGCATACCTGTGCGCGGGCGCCGCAGAGAAAACTTCCGGGACTCGTAAGCAATGTCGGCACTTATCAACCGTATTGTGGTT
>JAFZKM010000197.1 GCA_017553665.1 Lachnospiraceae bacterium | reverse complement strand
CGTGCCCCTGCTCCGACTCTATTTCTATACCGTATTCGCTGCCGCAGACCATCTTGATACGGTGTTCAATATTGCTGAGCGCCACATGGTTAAGGCCCGATCTGCCGCCGTTTTCATTCTCTTTTATACTCTCACGCAGCTCCGCGAGCGCGGCTTTGCTCATGCCTGCTCCGTTGTCTTCAACCGCGATCGCGATCCCGGTCTCGCCAATCTCCGCGGATACGGATATCTTTCCGGGACGACCCTGAAGTCCGTGAACTATCGCGTTCTCTATGATGGGCTGTATCAGCATGCGCGGTATGAAGATGTCGGCAAACGCGTCGTCCATCTCAAAATCCGCCTCTATCCTGCCCGGATAACGTGCCTTCATAATGCCCACATACTGCTCGAGCACATAGAACTCTTCCATGAGGCTGATATCCTCTTCGGCCGCGTTCGCGTAGCGCAGAAGAGTCGAAAGCTCGTCGCAGATCCGCGCCGCCTCTTCCTTTTCACCCTTATTTACAAGCGCTCGAACAACGTTCAATGTATTTACGGTGAAGTGCGCGCTTATCTGTTTTTTGAGGAGTGAGATAAGAGTCCTCTCCTTTTCAAGATCGGCCTCCCTCGCGCGCGCCTCGGATTCGTAGAGAGCGTGCTCCTTTTCCTCGATTCGGACAAGCATCTCATTTACATGATCGACCAGGCCGTCAAAATACTCCTCACCCGTATGCGCGAGCGGCTTCGAGGTCACGTTCCTGGTATCGTTGATAACCGTATTGATCGGTTCAAGCATATGCTTTCGAAGATACCTCGAGAAGAATAAAACAACCGCGATCAGGATAAGGATCGTGATGGGCAGCGCTATCCTGAAATAAAGCGCAAGACCCTCGGAAATGCCTTCCCTGCAATATACGATCAGCCTGAAGGATGAAAGACCGATCGATTTTTCCCTGACGAACACCGCGTCCGAAAGGTCCTGCAGATCGGCCTCGGAAAGCTCCCTGTTCGAGCAGAGAAGGCGGTCTCCCGCCATCAGCGCCGCGTTGATATAGTCGATATCATTTACTATACCCAGCAGGCGCTTGAGTCCGGTCTCCTCCATCAGGAGCACGATATAGCCCGAATGCTCCGTGCCGGCGCCTATTTTCGAATATGTCCCGATATAACTGCCGTTGTTGTATGATACGGTAAATGTCCTGTCGCTCCCGCTCTCAATGAGGTACGAAACCCTCTTGAGCGTCGTATTCGATATCCTGCCCTTAAGGCGGTAAAAATCCCCGTTTTCGTTGAAAATGATTATATCGTCGATATTGTCGGTCTCGGAAATGCTCAACGGCAGTCCGTTCGCGAGCTTTCCGGCGATATCGTAGAATGCGGCCGTGTCATTCTGCGCAGCGGTCAGAACTACCCTGTCATCATGGCTCAGCGAATATGATACGTCCTCAAGGCGCAGCAGTTCGTCCTCAACAGCCATGACCAGCGCCTGTGACGCGGTCTCGGCCTGCAGGCGCATGTTGCGCTGCGTGATGCGCTCGGTAATGAAATAAAAGCCAACCCAAAGAAGCACCAGGCTTACGCTCAGTGCCGCGATCAATATCATGAATCGTCTTACGAGTCCTCTTTCCTTCATTTCTGCTCCGTAGCGCTGCTCTTAAGAACCTGCGCCCAAAAATCCTCCATCTTCTGCCTTGCCGCGGCGTCCTCTCCGACAGGCGCCGAAATAACGCACGCCTCATCAAGAGACACTTCGTTCACGCCCGCGATATCGTCCCTCGCGGGCCAGGTTCCCTCAGTATTGAAGGGGCTGTAGCCTTCGCCCTTTCCGTCAGCCTCGCCCATCATCCAGCGGATAAAAAGCTTAGCCGTATTGACATTTCTCGAATTCCTCGCGAGCATCACCGCGTATGAAGTCCTGCAGCCCGAAAACGGATCGAGCCCGTAAACCGGCACGAGGCCGTATCCCAGACTGTTCAGGCGCATCTTAGACGAGACCGCGAAGCCGAAGCCTGCCACGCCGTTTCCGAGCGCCTCGACCACCTCGTCCGAGGAATTCGTGAATATTATATTTTTCGCGGCCATTTTCCAGAAAACCTCGGCCGCGCTGCTGCCGTCAGGTATGGTTATTTCGCTGTGTCCGTAAGTCTCCAGAGCCTTTCTGAGGTCGTCCGCGTGCTCAAACGATGCCGCGCAGAGCGCGTAGGTAGAAAAGGATCTCAGCGGATTGGGCATGTAGATCAGGCCCTTATATCTTTCCTCGGTAAGCTCCCAGATATTCGTAATGGGACAGGCATCCCAGCGCTGAGCGCTGTAAAAGAGGAGCTCCGCTTCATTGACAAAATTCACGGGCTCATCGCTGCCCTGCGGTCCCATATGCGCGGCGATATCCGCCGGAAGGTACCGGACGACCGCTGAAGTCTTCACAAGCCTTTCCCTGAAATCTCCGCTGTTGTCGGTGCAGATCACCACATCACAGTCCGAGCCGCCGTTCTTAAAATTCGCCTCGACCGCATCGATCAGGTCGGGGCTTCTTAAGTCCCTTATCTCCACGCAGAGCCCCGGATACTGTGCCTCAAAGCTCTCCTTTGTCTGCGCTGCCCTGGTCGTGACCGTATAAACGATCAGGATATCCTCCTTAAGCGCCTTTTTGTACAGATCTGCCGCGGATTCCTCCGCGTAAAGAGCCGCTGCCTCGAGCCATCCGTCGCTCTCTTTTTTGCCGCAGCCCGCCAGCGCTGCCATGATCAGTATAAATAACGCAAGCCTTCCAAATAGCTTTCCCATTCGATATCATCCTCCGGGTCGGTTTCTCTCGTAACAAAATCCTCTATCGCGCGGTCCACGTAAGCCGAGAGTCCGCTCACGGGCTCATGAAGGACCGGGTCCGCGGGAAGCAACACTCTGTAGCTCATCTGCGCTCTCGCGTCTATATACTCGGCGTCCGAATTGACTCCGTTCCAGGTAACACCGGCCAGATACCTCTCGGGCACATGCATGGGCCCGATCCCGTTCAGGTTCTTGTTCTGGGAAGTGTTCCAGATATAATTCTTCGTTGAGATCGTCGAGACCGTTCCGTAAATGCTCACATCCCTGCCGTCCGAGAAGGTCCAGTCTTTGCCTTCCTCGCCGTAGCGCGCGATCAGTGAAGCCTCTTCGCTGAGCATCGTCTCCATCAGCAGCACTGCCTGCTCTTTCCTCGTGCTCCTGCCCGTGATAACCGCGCCGACCGTAGGCTCTTCGCTGTAATAAAGGGCATTTCTGGTCCCGTCCGGTCCCTCGAGCGGCGAAACATGCACAAAACGCGCCATGATCTCGGGATTGCCCTGGTAAATGACGTCCGAGATGGAATCCGTACAGAACGCGCCGACAATGTCACTCGGGCTGTTAACCATTTCGGAAAGGCTGTTAAGATGCCTCGTGAAGCAGTTCCCGTCTATCAGCCCGTCGTCAAAGAGTTTCGCGCAGAATCCAAGCCCCTCGCGGAATTCATCGGTTCCGGCGACGCAGACCGCTTCCTGCTTCGCAGGGTCGAAATATGAGTGATACGGATCGCAGCTCACGAATGAATTGAGGATCAATTCGACCGGCATGTAGCAATAGTCGTCCGCAGCTCCGATGAGCGGTATCTCATCGGCCTTCCCGTTACCGTTCGGGTCCTGTTCCTTAAATGCCTTCAGGACCGCATAAAGCTCGTCCGTGGTCCGCGGGGCGGCAAGTCCGAGCTTGGTCAGCCATTCCTGATTGATCCAGAGTATCTGTCCTGCCCTCTCCGAAACCCTGCTGCCGTAATTCTCATAGTACATACGCCCGTCAATGGCCGCGATGTCGCCCGCGTCGGCGTAAGCCTTCAGCTCCTCTTCGGTGATCAAAAAATCTCCCCCGAACAGGATCACGTCAATGTCGGCGTCGGATGAGAACATGGCATCAAGATACCCGGTCACTCCGGTCATCCTGACCACGGTAATGTCAAGCTCCAGCCCGGTCTTTTCCTCCAGCCATTTCACGTAATAATTTGTCGAAGGATCCTGCACATAATCGGAAAACGGTACCGCAACGCGCAATACCGGAGGCTGTGATTCCACGCCACAGCCTCCGGCCAGTATGCACATTATCAGGATAAGTACCGCGATCCTTTGTTTCACTCTTCTTTATCTCGCATTTCCTTCGGCGAAAAACCGAATTTTTCTTTGAACACCTTGAAAAAATGATAATAGTCCGAATATCCGGTCTGCAGCGCGACCTCCTTGATCAGCATATCGGGCTTTTTGAGCAGTTCATACGCGTGCTGCATCCTGAGATCCGTCAGATAAACGTTCAGCGACCTGCCGGTATTCTTCTGGAAAAGCCTGCAGATATAGTTCCTGGAATAACCGAATTCTTCGGCGAGGCTGTCCAGCGTGAGCTTCTCGGCATAATGCTCTTCGGTATACCCGAGGATCCTGTCGAACGCGCTCGCCGGCTCGCCTTCATCCGCTTCGTCCTTTTCCTCCTCGCCGGCGCTGTAGCCCTTCTGGGGTCTCAGCTTCGACAGTCTGGAATTCAGGCGCTCAAGCACCAGCTGCATCTCGATGTCCCTTACGGGCTTTAATATATAGTCAAAACCGGAGCCCTGGAAAAACCTCCTCACATCCTCAAAATCGTTATAAGCGGAGAGCATGACAAATTCGCAGTCAACGCCCGCCGCTTTGATCTTTCCCATAAGTTCGTTCCCGTCCATGCCGGGCATTTTCAGATCGCAGAATACGACATCCGGGGCCTTCTCGATGATCTCACCGAGCGCCGCCGCGGGATCCGTCCGCATGCCCACGACCTCAAAAGCATTGTCCAGCCACGGGACACGGTCTATCAGCTCTTCGAGGATCAGCTCATCATCATCTACCAGAAATACCTTATACATCCTCGATACCTCCGGTTCTTCCGCTGAATTCTCCTAGCACGCTCTTGGTCACCTTCTCGCGGGGAAGATACTTCATGATCATGCGTTTCAGCTCTACCGAATCCACGGGCTTCGTCAGATAATCATCGAATCCGCCCGCAAGGTATCTTTCCTTCGCGCCGGTGACCGCGTCCGCTGTCATGCATATGATGACCGTATCACGGTTCT
>JAFZKM010000196.1 GCA_017553665.1 Lachnospiraceae bacterium | reverse complement strand
CTTCCGTATCAGAATTTGATTCCAAATAAGCATCCAAAATATCAAGATCAACTATTACTTTCTTCTTGATCTGCAGATTCGCACCGGCCTCTTTTACAAGGTTTACGAATGTGTAATAATTCAGCGAATACATTCCGGCTCCGCGTGCATAGGTAGTAAAGCGTCTCTTCCCGCCTTCAAGGAACCGGTCCAGATCCGGTCCCTTCTGCAATTTCTTTTTGTCTACTGCCATAAAAAGCTCCTTTCGAAAAATCACGTTTACAGTTACTCCCAAGCACAAAAAAGGCACCTACCTTAGATTCACTAAAGTAAGTGCCTGTAAAGACCATTCAAAAAGCTGTTTCTTTCTGACTGATCACCTGTATTTATTTATGGTCGGATCATGCTCCACACAGTTGTCCGTGGTGTTTCATGAACGATTTTTTCACTTTTACACTGGGTTCCACAACGCTCCGTGAGGTTCTTCAGATTTTATCTCAATTAGTGTCGTTCCGTCTTTCGACGACTGTTTCCGTCTCACCACGACACGCAGCGTCTTAATGCGTCTTAGTCCGTCCTTACAGACTTTTTAACGTCGGGAAAAGCAGAACGTCGCGTATAGCCGGGCTGTTCGTCAACAGCATCGTCAGTCTGTCGATTCCGTATCCGATTCCGCCGGTAGGTGCCATACCTAATTCCAGTGCATAGAGGAAATCTTCGTCCGTGTGGTTCGCTTCCTCGTCGCCGGCCGCGGCCAGGGCATCCTGCGCCTTGAAGCGCTCGCGCTGGTCGATGGGATCGTTCAGCTCTGAGTAGGCGTTGCACATCTCCCAGCCGTTGATGAAGAGTTCGAAACGCTCTACATAGTCGGGCTTGTCAGGCTTACGCTTGGTCAGGGGGCTGATCTCCACGGGATGGTCCATGATGAAGGTGGGCTGGAGCAGATGCTCCTCGCAGTACTCCTCGAAGAAGAGGTTCAGGATGTCGCCCTTCTTGTGGCGGTCCTCGAACTCAACATGCTTCTCCTTCGCGATGGCCTTTGCTTCCTCGTCTGTTTTGATCTGGTCGAAATCAACGCCTGCGTACTTCTTAACGGCGTCGATCATGGTCAGGCGCTCGAAGGGCTTGCCGAAGTCGAGCTCCACGTCACCGTACATGAACTTCGTGGTGCCGAGAACCTCCTGAGCCACATGGCGGAACATGTTCTCGGTCAGGTCCATCATGCCGTAGTAATCTGTGTATGCCTGGTAGAGCTCCATGAGCGTGAACTCTGGGTTATGTCTGGTGTCCAGGCCTTCGTTTCTGAATACGCGGCCGATCTCGTAAACTCTCTCGAGTCCGCCGACGATCAGTCTCTTTAAGTAAAGTTCCAGCGAAATGCGGAGACGAAGGTCCTCATCGAGCGCATTGAAATGTGTCTCAAAAGGACGCGCAGCGGCACCGCCGGCGTTTGCCACGAGCATGGGGGTCTCAACCTCCATGAAGCCCTGGCCGTCAAGATACTTGCGGATCGTGCTGATGATCTTTGAGCGCTTGATAAATGTATCCTTCGCGTCGCCGTTCATGATCAGGTCAATGTAGCGCTGACGGTAACGCATGTCTGTATTGGTCAGTCCGTGATACTTCTCGGGAAGGATCTGCAGGGACTTAGAAAGCAATGTGATGCTCTCGGCATGGATCGAGATCTCGCCCATCTTGGTCCTGAAGACATATCCCTTTACGCCGATGATGTCGCCCATGTCGAGCTTCTTGAACTCAGCGTAGGGCTCCTCTCCGATAGCGTCGCGGGCAACGTAAACCTGAATGTTTCCGGGCTTGTCCTGAATGTTGCAGAACGAAGCCTTACCCATAACGCGCTTGCTCATCATACGGCCCGCGATGCTCACATGGATCGGGTTCGCGTCCATGATAGCGCGGCGCTCGTTGTAATCGTTGTTGACCGCTTCCTTCGCGGCTTCCTCGTCCATTCCGTCGGTATTGACCTCGGGACGTCCGGCAAGAAGCTTCGCCTCAAGAGCCTCGTATTCGCTCTTGCAGTCGGTCGAATGATGCGTCTGGTCGTACTTGGTGATCTTGAAGGGATCCTTTCCTGCTGCCTGGAGCGCCGCAAGCTTCTCTCTGCGGACCTTCAGGAGCTGGTTAAGATCGACCTGCGCCTCGGCGTTGTTATTGTTGTTCTGTGTATTCTCAGCCATAATATATATCCTATTCTGTCAGCAAAATTACTTGGTTACCTGAAGGATCTTGAACTTCAGAAGTCCGTTCTGTGTCTCAACGGTGATCTTCTGGTTCTTCTTTTTGCCGATGAGCTCCCTGCCTACGGGGCTCTCGTTTGAGATCTTGTTCTGGAGGATATTTGCCTCGGAAGAACCAACGATCTTGTAGGTAACTTCCTCGCCGAACTCCTCGTCAAAAAGCTTAACGGTACTTCCTACGGTAATGATGTCTGCCTTGGTGTTCTCGTCAGCGTCTGCTACTTCGGCGTTCTTTAACAGCTTGTCGATCTCCTCGATACGTGCCTCGATCTCACGCTGTTCTTCCTTCGCCGCGTCATACTCGGCGTTCTCGGAAAGATCGCCCTGCTCGCGGGCTTCTTTGATCTTCTGCGCAACTTCCTTACGGCGGTTGACTTTCAGATCCTCAAGCTCATCCTCAAGGGCGCGCAGGCCCTCATACGTCATAACGTTTTTCTTTACCTCTGCCTTCATCCTTTTTTATACTCCTTAAATATTTCTTTAGCGGCGATCCGTACAGACCGCCGCTTAAAGTGTGCTTGCTTTGTCGTTAAACTATATCATTTTCACTTCTTTTCGTCAACAACTTCTATCTTTTTGATCTCTTTTGTAT
>JAFZKM010000195.1 GCA_017553665.1 Lachnospiraceae bacterium | reverse complement strand
GAACGATAACGGCCTTTACTACCTGGCCTCTGATCTCATCGGGTACGCCGATGACCGCGCACTCAAGCACATAAGGAAGCTCCATGATGACGCTCTCGATCTCGAAAGGTCCGATACGGTAGCCGGAAGACTTGATAAGGTCATCTGTACGACCAACGTAGAACAGATATCCGTCCTCATCTTTCCATGCTGTATCGCCTGTGTGGTAATACCCGTCATGCCATGCCTCGAGGGTCTTCTCATCGTCTCTGTAATAGCCCCTGAAGAGTCCGCAGGGAACCTTCTTGTCGGTACGTACAACGATCTCTCCCACTTCGCCGACGCCTGCGCTTGAGCCGTCGGGCATCTGGATGTCAATATCGTAAAGCGGTGAAGGCTTGCCCATCGAGCCGGGTTTAACCTTATTGCCGACAAGGTTCGCCACAGTAAGCGTGGTTTCGGTCTGGCCGAAGCCTTCCTTAAGCTCAATGCCGGTTGCCTCAAGGAACTTGGTGTAAACCTCGGGGTTCAGTGCCTCGCCCGCAACTGTTGCGTACTTGATCGAACTCAGATCGTATTTCGACAGATCTTCACGGATCAGGAAACGAAGGATCGTGGGCGGCGCGCAGAATATGGTGATCTGATACTTCGCGAACATCGGAAGCATGTCAGCCGCGTTGAAACGTTTGAAATCATATACAAACACAGCCGATTCGCAAAGCCATGCGCCATAGAGCTTGCCCCAGAGAGCCTTGCCCCAGCCGGTATCGGAAATGGTCAGGTGCAGGCCGTCGGGCTGTACATTATGCCAGTATTTCGCGGTGATAAAATGTCCGAGCGCGTATTTGCAGCTGTGTGTTGCGATCTTCGGATATCCGGTGGTACCTGAGGTGAAGAACATCAGCATTACATCGTCTCCGCTCGCCGCCGCGAAACCTTCTGGACGCGGGAATGTATCGGGGAAATCCTGAATCTCCTTATCGAAGCTGTGCCAGCCTTCACGGTCGGTATTAACGATGATCTTCGTCTTTAATGTGGGCGAATCGGGAAGCGCAAGCTCAACCTGTTCGGGAACCTCATCCTCGGGTGTCGCTACGATCGCGGAAACGCCTGCGGCATTGAAGCGGTACTCGAAGTCATGCTTCATCAGCTGGCTCGTAGCGGGAATAGCAACAGCGCCCAGCTTATGAAGAGCCACGATCGCGATCCAGAACTGGTAATGACGCTTTAAAACGAGCATTACACGGTCGCCCTTCTGAATACCGAGATGACGGAAGTAGTTCGCAGCTTTCGCGCTCTCACGGCTGATGTCGCCGAAGGTGAACCTTCTCTCGGAAAAGTCCTCACCGACCCACATCATCGCGAGCTTATCGGGACATTTCTTCGCAAGCTCATCAACACAGTCAAAGCCGAAATTGAAACTGTTCTCATGCTTGAACTTGATCTCTTTTAACGCGCCGTTCGCGTCGATCTTGCAGTTTATGAATTTCTCGTAAACCGCTCCGGTCTTGGGCTCATCGAAAATGATATCCTCCGGATACCAGTTGGTCTCGTGCGTACTGGTGCTTACGGGAACAGTACCCGTATTCTCGGGTTTCATGATCAGCGTGAAGAATTCGCAGTCCTGGCCGCCGATAGCAAGCTCGCCGTGAGGCGTATTTGAATCGAAATAAATAACATCACCGGGATACAGCGTTTCGATCCTGTTGCCGAACTGATGGCGCATCATGCCCTTGGTGATGATCGTGCACTCCTGGCCGTCATGGACATGAAGCTGCATGGGCTCGTTTACCTTGTCGGGATCAAATGGAAGTCTGCAGCAGAAAGGCTCGCCGACCTTATCCTTGAAGTTGGAAGCCATGTTCAGATACTCACAGTCCTCTCTCCTGGCGATCGGAACGCCCTTTCCCTTGCGGACGAGCGAGTAAGATACAAGTCTGGGACTTGAACCCTGAAGAAGCTCGGCAATATCAACGCCGAATTTTTCCGCGCATTTGTAGATAAACGAGAATGTAAAATCGGTCTTTCCGTTTTCGAGCGCGATATAATCATCGACATTCATGCCTGTAGCGACCGACATTTCGTGTACGGAAATACCGGACAGTTCCCGCATTTCCTTAACTCGTGAAGCGACTTCGGATAAAACGTTGGTTTCCATGATCTTCTCTCCTTTGCATAAAAAAACGTCTCAAAAAGCTTTTCACTCTTTGAGACGAATAAATAACTATCCGCGGTACCACTCAAATTCTCCCATGCGGGAGCCCTCTGCAGGCTCAATCAAGCCCTGTGCACTGACGCAGCATACGCGGGAGGCATCTACTTGCTTTCGCTTTCGGACCTCCGGCTCGGAAGTGATGGGTACATGTAGTTCGATCTGCCGGTTTTCACCTGCCACCGGCTCTCTGTGAAGATCTCCTTACGACCGTCTTCGTCACAGCCTTTAATACTTTATTTTGTTGAAGTGAATGTTATCACAATGAAAAAGGCATGTCAAGGAAAATTTTAAGGCTCTGCAATAGACCTTTGGTCTATTGCCATCGCAAAAATAAGCTTAATAGCTTATTTTTGCTCAGCTGTTGTTCTGGCTGCCCTGGATAAACTCGACGTCATGCGGAACTTCATCGATCGTCCAGTTATCGG
>JAFZKM010000194.1 GCA_017553665.1 Lachnospiraceae bacterium | reverse complement strand
GCGACAAAGCCTACCGAGGCTGCGTCAAAGCCTACGGATGAGGCGGCCACGCCTACTCAGACCGCGCAGAACGATCCCACGCCCGATGTTTCGGAGCCTACCGCTGCGACAGATCCCACGGCTCCCGCGGATCCCACCCAGGCACCCACAGAAGCGCCCACAGAGGCTCCTACGGCCACACCCGTACCCGCGACGCCCACACCCATATCCGACCTTACATTCGGCTACAAGTTCGAATCAAAGGCAGATTACGTTGATACAAAGGACGGAGTCAACTTAAGACTCGGATGCTCGACAGACACCGAGAAGGTCGCGCACCTCGAAGAGGGCAAGAGACTTGAAAGAACAGGCTACAACGAGGAATGGACCAGGGTTATCTATGACGGTCAGGAATGCTACATCGCGACCAGACTGATCATACGCGCGGTTGACTCGATCGATACCGTGGTCGAGCCCGAGCCCGACGAGGGAGAACCCGAAGCAAACAATAATACTGACGACAATACGGAGGTGGCGAATGGCGGCACCTCCGCTGCCTTAGATAAGGCTTCTTATTACGGCGCCGGCGCGGGCAAAACCGTCTGCATCGATCCCGGACACCAGCTTCACGGCAATTACGATACCGAACCGATAGGACCCGGTTCTTCAGAGATGAAGACAAAGGTTTCTTCGGGAACGGCAGGCAATTACACCGGAATAGCAGAATATCAGTTTAATCTTGATATTTCACTCGCGTTAAAGGCCGAGCTTGAAGAGAGAGGTTATACGGTCATCATGACACGTACGACCAATGATGTGGATATCTCGAACGTTGAGAGAGCGAAGATCGCGAATGACGCTGGAGTCGACGCTTTTGTGAGGATCCACGCGAACAGCAGCTCAAATACAGATGCGCACGGCATTGAGACTATCTGCATGACATCATCGAATCCCTATAACGCGAGCCTGTACGCGCAGAGCCGCCTGCTCTCGGATTCGCTGCTCACGACTATGGTCGGCCGCACGGGAGCGAAGATGCGCTATGTGAGTGAGGTCGACAACATGACAGGCATCAACTGGAGCCAGGTGCCCGTAAGCATCGTGGAGATGGGCTATATGTCGAACGATGCGGAGGATAAGCTTATGGCCACAGACGATTACCGCACGAAGCTGGTTGTGGGCATTGCCGACGGTATTGACTTATATTTCTCAAAACAGTAGAATAGTCAGCGTTTGATAACAGTAATCTGAACGGAGATCTTAAACGACATGAAAAAGGTTTTGATATGCAGCCTGGCAGTACTTTTACTGATGGCCGCGGCGTTTACATTGTCGAGCTGCATGAAGGATAAGAAAGCGCAGGAGACCGCGAATACAGCGTCCGGAACATCCGCGGACAGAGCGGCGGAGAATAACGGCGCTTCGGCGACGGATGCCGCACCGGAGCCCTCAAAGGAGCTTTCTCCGACTCCGAGTCCTTCGCCTACACCTACTCCCGAACCCACGGCTACACCCACGCCTGAGCCTACGCCCACTCCGGACCTTCCGAAGCACAAGGTGGTATTCGATCCCGGACACGGCGGATATGACAGCGGCGCGTGCTACGCGGGTCTTCAGGAAAAGGACATCACGCTGAAAGTTGCGATGTACGCAAGAGATTATCTTATTGAGAATTACATTGACATAGAAGTGTACATGACCAGGGAAGACGACACGATCATGGACCGCGACAAAAAGAAGGACCTGGAGATGCGATGCGATCTTGCAAGACAGGTCGGCGCGGACTGCCTGGTAAGCATCCACTTTAACGCTACGGACGCTCATCAGCTCCAGGGTACCGAGATATGGGGATCGAGACGCGCCAATGTTCATGACCTGACCTTTGAACTGGGCCACTGCATCATGGACGAGTTTGAAGCCCTGGGACTTGCGAACCGCGGCGTAAATATGCGCAAGAGCAACGATATGTTTGACTCGGAGGGAAAGGCTCTCGATTATTACGCGATAAACCGCCACTGCGCGAACCGTGATATACCCGGCATAATCGTGGAACAGTGCTTTATGGATAACGAGCACGACCAGAAGTTCATTACTTCCGAAGAAGGCTTAAAGGCCCTGGGAGAGGCAAACGCTAAGGGAATAGCGAATTACCTCGGACTGACGCCCAAAAACGAATGATACGGATCATTGCATAAAAAAAGAAGCTCACCGCAAAAGTGAGCTTCTTTTTGGATTGCGTAAAATACCCTGGTTCTAATATATCTGTATCAATATGGTTGATGAAAATCTATTAGCACTTCGAATAAACTTCACGCCGGCAGCTATCAGCACTTTGTAACGTTAGCAGCCTGAGGTCCCTTCTCGCCGTCTACAACGTCGAATGTAACCTTCTCACCCTCTTCAAGAACCTTGAAGCCATCCATGTTTAATGCTGAGAAATGAACGAATACATCGTTGCCCTCTTCGTCAGAGATGAAGCCGAAGCCCTTCTTAGCATTGAACCACTTAACTGTGCCGTTTTTCATAAAAAGCCTCCATAAAAAAATAAAAATATACACAATGGGTGATACTATATGCACCCAAGACATAATCTATCATATTGAATCCCAAAAGTCAAAGTAAATTTAGACAATTCTTAACACTAATGGGTGTTGAAATGAAATATCCGAAAAGCTATAATTATCATGAATTAAGTTGGATAAGTTTGAACGGGGTATGTGTTATGGATGACATTATCAGGATCAAAACCTTCGGTGGTTTTTCGATGTCTTACGGCGATAAAACCATTACCGATCAGGACAACAGGTCAAAGAAGCTTTGGCTGATCCTGGAGTATCTTATAGCCTTTCATGACAGAAATCTCCCCCAGGCATCGATAATCGACCTTATCTGGAACGAAGACAGCATCACGAGCGACCCCGAAAACGCTCTCAAAACCAGTCTGCACCGCATCAGAGCCCTTATGGACGATCTGCGGATCCCCGAGAAAAAGCTGATCATCCGCAAGCAGGGCACCATTTCCTGGAACAGGGACCTCCCCTGTGAGTACGACTTCGAAGAATTCATATCATACTGCAATAAGGGCGCGGTCGCCGGCATTCCCGACGAAGAGTGCCTTGAGTATTATCGCGCGGCTTTTGACCTGTATAAAGGGGACTTTCTGCCGAAATGCCATACAGAGTCCTGGAGCGCGTCTCTCGCCACCAGATACCGCTCGATCTATATGCAGATGATCGTGAGGTTCATGGAGGTACTCCTGCGCCTCGGCAAATTCGAAGAGATGGCGGACCGCTGCAGCGTCGCGAACGCGATCGATCCGATGAATTCCGATGTGAACTATTATCTGATCTATTCCCTGTATAAGATCGGCAATAAAAAGAATGCGGTCGAACAGTACAACCGCATCGTTAACGCATATTATGACGAATTCGGCGTGGAACCCGAGAAGAAGCTTCTGGAGCTGTACGAAGAGATAACCGTACACGAAGAGGGCATCGAGGCCGACCTGAATACCATACAGGAGGAACTGACGGAAAAAGACGCGCGCAGAGTGGCATATATCTGCGATTATTCGGTCTTCCAGCATTATTACAAGATAGAAGCCAGGGCATGCGCGAGGAACGGCATGTCCGTCTACATCATGCTCATCACGATAAAACAGAGAGCGAAGGAAGAGCAGGATCTGAACAAAGTGGCGGCCGGCATGGAAAAGATGGAGAAGGTGATAGCCACGTCACTGCGCAGCGGGGATATCTTCGCGCGCTACAGCAAGAACCAGTTCATCATCATGCTTCCTACGGCCTGCTATGAGAACAGCCTTATGATAGGAGAGAGGATCCTTAAGAACTATGACAGGGCAAAGCCCAAAACCAACCTCAACATCTCCTATACCGTCAGAAACTTAGAGCCGCAGCTCTTTAAAGAAACTGCGGCTGAATAAGCATGTTATTAAATTATGCTGCTATGTGTTACTGCTCGCTGTTCTTCTCGTAATCGTCGAAGATATAATCGAGAACGGGCGCAAGTCCGACCATTTCGCAGCCGTAGCGTGTCTCGCCTGAAGGCGTCTCTTCCTTGCGGACGATCTTAACTACGCAGAAAAGCTTCGCATCCTCTGCCTCGCCCATCTGAAGGCAGGCGTTGAAATAAAAGCCCAGAGGCAGGTCGTTAGCGGAAGTGAAGCCTATGCCGCCCTTTGAAACGTTCGATACGTGAATGGGAGCACTCAGATCCGTGAGTTCTACATGATCCTGCTTGAACAGCGAGGAAATCTCCAGCTTCATAGAAATGGGCAGTCTCTTGAATCTTCTTTTCTCTTCCATGAAATTACCTCCGTTTGATGGATTTTTCTAATGAAAAGTATAATATAAACGCACGGAAAATTCAAGGCATTTTACCTTGCGGTCTCACCCGTGAAAACCTCGACCGCGGGGCCAGTCATGAACACTCTGTCCAGAGCTCTGTCATAGCGGATCCTTAAGGTTCCTCCGAGCATTTTTACGTTTATCTCGTCATCGGTAAAGCCGTTAAGTATCGAAGCGTAAGTGCTCGCGCAGGCGCCTGTTCCGCAGGCCTGAGTCTCACCCGAGCCGCGCTCCCAGACTCTGAATTCTATATTTCCTCTGTCGAGCACATGGACGAACTCGATATTCGCCTGCTCGGGGAATATCTCATGATGCTCGTATGCCGGGCCGAGCTCCTCCACGGGAGCGGTCATTATATCGTCCACGAAGGTCACCGCGTGGGGATTCCCCATCGATACGAATGTGAAGCGGAAGGTACGTGCCTCCGCGGCGAGAGAGTAACCGAGCTTGTATTCCTTAATGATATCCGTATTGAGCGGGATAGCGGCGATATCCGTGATCGGAGCGCCCATGTCGACCGTAACGAATGAGATTATATCGCGCCCGTCAGAGTCCTTATCCTTCACTCCCGCCATCTCCTCCGGGATGCTGCCGCCCGAGACGGTGAATTCAGCGGCGGTCATGAGCTTAAGGTTCTTGATTCCGGACAGCGTTTCGACCGTGACCTCTTTTTTATCGGTCAGCTTATGCTCGTATATGTATTTGCCGACGCAGCGGATAGCGTTTCCGCACATTTTGCCTCGGGAACCGTCCAGATTGTACATGTCCATAAAGCAGTCAGCCTTATCGGAGGGCTTTATCAGGATGATGCCGTCGCCCCCGATGCCCTTATGCCTGTCGGAAAGTCTGATCGAGAGCGCGGCCGGATCGTCGACAGTCTCCTCAAAACAGTTGAAATAGATATAATCATTGCCGCAGCCGTGCATTTTCGTAAATTTCATGTCATCGCCTTCTTCCCTTAAACATCTGTCGCTTTAGCGTTATTTTAAATCGTATTTGCCTGCGGCGCAAGAAGGAATGTCTGATTTACAGAATATCCCACAAATGCTATTATTTTTGTAAAGGTCAATAAGATGTGCTGCGGCACGGATCAGTAAAGGAGAAGAGTATGAGTCTTACCCGTCAGATAGTTAAATGCGCGGCTCCCGCGCCGAAGATAGAGGCTTTCGAGCGGTATCTGTTTATTGGGGCGCATCCGGACGACATAGAGGTCGGAGCGGGCGCTACGGCGGCGAAGCTTGCTGCTTCGGGCAAAAAGGTCTGTTTCCTGATCTGTACGGACGGCAGGTACGGCGATGAATTCGCGCAGAAGGGCATCAGCGAAGAAGGCCTGATAGCTCTTCGAAAGCAGGAAGCGATAAACTCGGCGAAGCTGCTCGGAGTGCGCGATGTGCGGTTCTTAGGTCTTTCCGACGGAGCCTTTTACAGCGGGGAAGAGCTTCTGGCCGGTATCGCGAAGGTTGTCGGGGATTTTAAGCCCGACATCATCCTCAGCATAGATCCCGATGTAACGAGCGAGTGTCACGCCGATCATCTGAATACCGGGCGTGCCGCGAAGGAGATAGCTTTTTTCGCGCCTTTTGAGAAGATCATGGCGAAGTACGGGGCGGAGCCGGCTCCGGTAAAGGCGATCGCGCTTTTCATGACCGCGCATCCGAACAGATTCGTGAACACGAGAGGGTACTTGAAAAAGCAGCTTGAGGTGCTCACGACCTGTTTCCCGAGCCAGTATCCGAAGGAGAACCCCGCGGCCGACTCCATTGTGCTTTATATCAAGCTCAGGGCTTATGAATACGGATTCCGCCGCTTCTGCGGCACCGCCGAGGGCTTCCGTGTGCTTGGGGCAACACAGATGCACTGCCTGCCCGAGAGCGGACGGTAAGGCTTGTATTTGTTTATTGCAAAGGTTAAAATAGTATAGTGCGCTGACAGCGCGATCTTACAGAAACGGAAGGACGAAATTTATGAAGATAGCAGTAGCGGGAACAGGATATGTGGGCATGAGCATTGCGACTTTGCTGGCCCAGCGCAATACCGTTTACGCGGTGGATATCATTCCCGAGAAGGTGGAGATGATCAATAAGAGAAAGTCTCCGATACAGGACGAATACATTCAGAAATATCTTGAGGAAAAGGAGCTTGACCTTACAGCGACTCTTGACGCGAAGGAAGCTTATACGGGAGCGGAATATGTGGTTATCGCCGCGCCCACGAACTACGATCCCCAGAAGAATTTCTTTGATACATCCGCGGTCGAAGCGGTCATTAAGCTCGTAATGGAGTACAATCCCGACGCGATCATGGTCATCAAGAGTACCATCCCCGTAGGATATACCGAGTCTGTCCGCAAAAAGATGGGCAGCGACAATATCATATTCTCACCCGAGTTCCTGCGTGAGAGCAAGGCCCTCTACGACAATCTCTATCCCAGCCGCATCATCGTGGGAACCATCCCCGGTGATGAGCGGCTTAAGGAAAAGGCCGAGATCTTCGCGAACCTCCTCAAAGAGGGAGCGTTAAAGGATGACGTGAAGGTACTTATCATGGGCGCTACGGAGGCCGAGGCGGTTAAGCTGTTCTCGAACACATACCTCGCGCTCCGCGTATCCTATTTCAACGAGCTTGACACCTACGCGGAAGTAAAGGGACTCGATACCAGGGAGATCATCAGCGGCGTCTGCCTCGATCCCCGTATCGGCGACCAGTACAATAACCCGAGCTTCGGCTACGGCGGATACTGCCTGCCGAAGGATACCAAGCAGCTCCTCGCGAATTACGAGGATGTTCCGCAGAACCTGATCCAGGCTATCGTTGAATCGAACCGCACGAGAAAGGATTTCATCGCCGACATGGTACTGCGGAAGGCCGGTTATTACAGCTATGCCGAGAAGAACCAGTTTGACAGCGATAAGGAGCGTCCCGTGACCGTAGGCGTTTACAGGCTTACGATGAAGACGAACTCGGATAATTTCCGCCAGAGCAGTATCCAGGGCGTCATGAAGAGGATCAAGGCGAAGGGCGCGCAGGTGGTAATCTATGAGCCTACACTGAAGGACGGAGAGACCTTCTTCGGCTCGCTCGTAGTGAACGATATGGAGAAGTTTAAATCGATGAGTGACGCTATCATCGCGAACAGATACGATTCCTGCCTCGACGATGTGCAGGACAAGGTATATACGAGAGACCTTTTCAAGCGCGACTAGCAGCAGCGCGCGATGTTTTGAAATGAAGGGAGGCAGCAGTCTGTGAAAGGAATAATACTTGCGGGAGGCTCGGGGACCCGTCTTTACCCGCTGACCATGGTCACGTCAAAGCAGCTTCTGCCTGTCTATGACAAGCCGATGATATACTACCCGATGTCGGTGCTGATGAACGCCGGGATCAGGGATATACTGATCATTTCGACGCCGTCCGATCTGCCGAGGTTCAGGGATCTGCTCGGTGACGGCCATCAGTTCGGAGTAAGGCTTGAATACGCTGAACAGGCGTCTCCGGACGGTCTGGCGCAGGCCTTTCTGATCGGCGAGGAGTTTATCGGCGACAGTACGGTAGCGATGGTACTCGGCGACAATATTTTCTCGGGCCACGGATTAAAAGAACGCCTCTGCGCTGCGGTTAAGAGAGCGGAGGACGGAGACGGAGCCACGATTTTCGGTTATTATGTCGACGATCCCGAGCGATTCGGAATCGTTGAGTTCGATGAAGCGGGAAAGGTTGTCTCGATAGAAGAGAAGCCGGAGAAGCCCAAGAGCAATTACTGCGTGACCGGACTGTATTTTTATGACAACAAAGCGGTGGAGTACGCTAAGAGCCTGAAGCCTTCGGGCAGAGGCGAACTCGAGATCACGGAACTGAACGGACTGTATCTGAAGGCCGGAAGACTTAATGTGGAGCTGCTCGGACAGGGCTTTACCTGGATGGATGCCGGAACGCATGAGAGTCTGGTGGACGCGACAAATTTCGTAAAGACCGTGGAGACGCACCAGCATCGCAAGATCGCCTGCCTTGAGGAGATCGCGTATCTGAACGGCTGGATATCCCGCGGGGATGTGCTTAAGGTTTACGATGTTTTGAAGAAAAACCAGTACGGGACCTATCTGAAGGACGTATTGGACGGGAAATATAAGGAATAAGAGTGGAAGGGGAACCGTATGAGGATTTTCGTTACCGGAGTCAACGGACAGCTCGGACATGATGTTATGAATGAGCTGTCGGCACGCGGCCACGAAGGGATCGGATCGGGAAGTGTGCCTCAGTACAACGGTATAGCCGACGGTTCGGCAGCTGCCCGGGCCAGATACGCGGCGCTCGATATTACGAACGCGGAAGCGGCTGCTGACATACTTGATATCATAAGACCGGACGTGATCATACACTGCGCGAGCTGGACGGCAGTGGATCTGGCGGAAGAAGAGGCAAACAGGGACAGAGTCTTCGCGATCAATGCCGAAGGTACGAGGAATCTTGCCCTCGCGGCAAAGAAACTTGACGCGAAGATGATCTATATCAGCACGGACTATGTATTCGACGGAAGCGGCGATACTCCGAGAGATGCCGATGATATGGATTTCGGGCCTCTGAACGTTTACGGACGGTCAAAGCTTGAAGGCGAGAACGCGGTGAGGGAACTGCTAGAAAAGTACTATATCGTGAGAACTTCCTGGGCGTTCGGACTGAACGGCAACTATTTCATCCTCAATATCATAAAGGCCGCGAGAACGGGCAATGAAATATAGGTCGTTAACGACCAGACAGGAACCCCT
>JAFZKM010000193.1 GCA_017553665.1 Lachnospiraceae bacterium | reverse complement strand
TAACCGTCGGGATCGCGCCATGCAACGTCCTTAAGATTATAGCTTCCGTGTCCTATAGCCTCGTCAGTCAGTTCTTTGCTCCTGTAATATCCGACAAAAAGTCCTATCGGATACTCTTTATCCAGATTGCAGATGGTGATCTCGCCTTCCTCACCGTCTTCGGCAATATTGCCCTCGCTGTTGATCAGCTGCAGATCGTAGATGGGTGAAGGCTTGCCCATCGAGCCGGCCTTGGGCTCAAACCAGGGGAAGTTCGCAGCGAGCACGGTGCCCTCGGTCTGTCCGAAGCCCTCCGCGATCGTATATCCCGTGAATTCCTTCCACTTCCTTACAACCTCGGGGTTAAGAGGCTCTCCGGCCGTGCACCAGCGCTGTACGGAAGAAAGGTCGTACGACGCCACATCCTCCTGAAGCATGAAGCGGTACATCGTGGGAGGCGCGCAGAATGTGGTAAGCTTATAATCCTGGATCTTCTGAAGGAGGTTCGTCGGTATGAACTTCTTCATGTCATAGCAGAAGATCGTCGCTCCGGCGATCCACTGCCCGTAGATCTTGCCCCAGCCGAACTTTGCCCAGCCGGAATCCGAAACGCTCATGTGGAGCTTATTTTCCTGAACGCACTGCCAGTATTTGGCGGTAACGATATGTCCGAGAGGATGCAGATAATTGTGCGTAACCATCTTGGGCATGCCTGTGGTGCCCGAGGTGAAATAGATCTGCATGATGTCGTGGTTATGTGTAGCCTCATCGCCGGTCGGGCGCGTAAGAACATCGCTCTGCGCATCCATTCCGTCGTGCAGGTTCAGCCAGCCCTCGCGGTGTCCGTTCGCCAGCATGATGTTCTTTACCGTAGGCGCCTCGGGCAAAGTGTTCTGTATCTGAGTTACAACAAAGTCGTCGTCGAGAGCGATGAACATCTCAATGCTCGCCGCGTTCGCGCGGTATACGAGATCGTGAGTCGTCAGCTGCAGCGTTCCGGGGATGATGATGGCGCCGAGTTTGATCAGAGCGGTCGCGCAGATCCAGTACTCATAGCGGCGGCGCAGGATCATCATGACAACGCTGCCCTTATGAATACCGAGCGTCTTGAAATAATTCGCTGCCTGATTCGAAAGCCTGCTCATCTCGGCAAAGGTGAAGACTTTCTCCTCGCCGTTGTCGTCGCACCATACCAAAGCACGGTTTTCGGGCTTTTCCTTCGCCCAGCCGTCAACAATATCCCAGCCGAAATTGAAATTCTCGGGGATGTTTACTTTATAATTCGCCTTAAAGTCCTCGTAGGAGTCGAAATCGATCCTCGGAAGGTATTTCTCTAACATAATGGTCGTCTTCCTTGTAATTTATTCGCAGATAAAGGTGATGAAGGTACCCGGAGTATCCCCACCGCACCTCTGTCCGTGAGGGATGCGCGGATCGAAGTAAATGCTGTCGCCTTCTTCGAGAAGGATCTCCTTATTGCCGAGCGTTACGATGATCGAGCCCTCGGTCACGAGATTGAACTCCTCGCCGCCGTGAGTGACGAGCTCGGCGGGTTTGTCGGAAGGTGCGATCGTAACCTGCAGGGGCTGCATCTTCTTCTTTGTGAACCGGAACGCCAGGTCCTTAAACACGTAGCCGGGTATTCTTTCGATGATCTGTCCCTGTCCTTTACGGACGACATGATAGGTATCGAGCTTTGCGGCTTCACCTGTCAGGATCTCGGCAAAATCCACGTTGCACTTGCGCGAGATCTCATAGATCACGCTGATCGGGATGTTCTTTCCCGACGCCTCATACTCTTTGTAGGTATCGGGGTCAATGCCGAGCATTGCCGCAAATTCATCCTGAGTATAACCGCACGCGTCACGCAGACCCGCTATTCTTTCCGCTATTTCCCTGATCTCATCAACCATATGAAAATCTCCTCTTTTTCTAAGAAACGATTTTTCACTTTACCACAATAAAGTAGAGTATATCGCAACGTCCGCATTTTTGCAAGACTTTACTGCATTCAGTTTAATCCGTACCGGCCCAAAACGCAAGTATCGGGCAAATATCCGGCGCGGTCACAGCAGCGCCGCCGCCACGATGCCCGCGAACACGAGCGCAGCGCAGACCAGCTTGCGCAGGAGCCCTTCTTCTTTGAAGAAAAGCCTGCCCCCGAGTATCGTCACGATGCAGCTGCTCTGCTTGATAAGAGTCATGACGGTGACCTTGCTCTCGGGGTAGCCGTTCGCGATGAACAGGCATCTGTCGGCCACCACGAACAGTATCGCGAGCACCCATATCCAGCCGTTCTTCACGGATTCCTTCCAGCGTATTCCCGGTCTCTTGACGATTATGTAAAGCAGGTAGTATATCACCAGGAAGAGCATGTACCAGAACTGCAGCTGCCCGTCCGTCAGATCGTCTCCCGACATGAGTATCTTGTCGAGCATCCCGGAAAGCGCGTTGAAGAAGCATGAGATCACGACAAATATCACATATTTTGCCGAAGTCTTCTTCTCTTCGTCCTTCTTTGAGTTCCATAATCTGAGCAGCAGGAGTCCCGCGAGCACGAGCACCAGGCCGATGATCTGTCCGGGCCCCATATGCTCATGGAGCACCAGCACTCCGAGCAGCATCGCGAAGATAAGGCGCATCTGGTCGAGGAGTCCGTACACTCCGACCGGCATATTCTTCACGGCAGTAAAGCCCGCGATCCACGCAATGAAGATGATCAGCGACTTGACCGCGATCAGACCGAGCGTTCCGGCAGGTACTCCGAAAGCGTTCCGTATCTCGACCGATACCAGAAGAAAAGAGATAAAAGTATATAAAAACAGGACCTCTATAGTCGTGGAGGTCTCAAGCGCTTTTTTCTTGAAGACCTCGCGCAGGCCCTTGCTGATGCCGTATATCAGCACTAAAACTATCCAAATCATATTCCTTTAAGGCACACGACGGGGATGCCGCTTACGCGTCATCCCCATACAGTTTTATGCCCATTCATCCTGATCTTTTGATTTTCTGATGCTTACGAGCACACCCTTATAATCGTTAACGAACCACTCTCCCGTCGACTTCTTCGTGCGAAGGAAGATCGGTCTTAATCCGTCCGCTCCGCCCGACTCAAGATAAAGTGTGATGTATCCCTCGTCGTAATTCTCCTTGCTGTAGGTACTCTCGGTAACCTCGATCTTGTAAGGAACGGAAGGCGTGTAGTTATTCTCGGGAGTGGCTCCCTCAAAGTACGAACGCGCGATGTAATTGCGGCCTTCGGAGAACTGTCCCTTGATGAACTGCCTGTCGCTCTCGGAGAAGGTATTGGGACCGTTCAGGAAATCGAGCATCTTCTCGCCCTCTTCGAAATTGGTCGAACATACATCAAGAGCGATGACAGCGAGCGCGGCCGTCGCGAAATAATCGGTGAGCTTCGCCTCGGGAAGCGCCTTCAGCTCTTCGAGAGTCTCGGGAAGCTTTTCAAACTTGAACTTCTTGGTCTTATTGTTAACTGCCTTCTTGATGCCGTCCTTAGCCTTGTCGGTAAGATCGTTCACCGCATGATTGATCGATGAAGCGACATTCCCCTTCGCGTTGCTGACAGAACTGCTGATGGCGTTTGAAACACCGTTCTTCGCAGCCCTTTTCAAGACGTCAAAAATACTCATATCCGCATCTTCCTCCTGAAACTTAATATTTATCGTAAGCGCATGATACTTTGCGCCGCAGAAGCTTTCCGTAACCGGCCTCGCCCTTGAACTCACCGTCCTCGTAAACAACGGTTCCGCGTGACATCGTGAGCACCGGATAACCCTTGAGCTTCATGCCCTCATATATAGTATAATCAATGTTCGAATGCATTTTGTCAACCGTAATCGTAAACTCCTTTTTGGGGTCATACAGCACGATATCGGCGTCCAGTCCGGGCTCTATCGCGCCCTTCGTATCGCATCCGAAGATCTTCGCGACATTGTACGAGCAGAGCGCAACGGCGCGTTCAAATGAGATCATGCCCTTGTTCGCCGCGTTCAGCATGTAAGGGTACATGTTCTCGATGCCCATCACGCCGCAGGGTGCCAGAGTGAAGTCCTTTTTGCCCCAGTCCTTCTCGAAGGTCTGCGCGGGGCAATGATCCGTGGCTATCGTATCGATGACTCCGCGGCTTACGCCCTCCCAGAGCGCTATCTGGCTCTCCTTGCCCTTCATCGGAGGCGAGCAGATGAACCTGATGCCGTCAGGGCGCTTGAATACTTCATTGGTAAACGCAAGGTAGTGAGGACAGGTTTCGGCATATACCGGTATGCCTTCCGCGCGCGCCTTCGCGATATATCTCGCTCCGGCTTCGTTTCCGAGATGCACGATGTAGATCGGAGCGCCTGCCGCGCGGGCAAGCGTTACGGCGCGGATATCCGCTTCCTCCTCGGCGATCTCGGGACGGGAAAGGTAATGATACCAGACATCGGTGAGGCCCTCTTTCTTAAACTCCTCACGGTTCGCCTCAACGATGCCGTGGCTTTCCGCGTGGACCGTGATCAGCACCTTCTCCTTCGCGGCTCTCTGCAAAAGCTCGAAAAGCGCCTTATCATCCAGCCCGAAAGCGTATGTCATATATGCCTTGATGCTGGGGAATCCCTGCTTTGCCATTTCCGCGACTTCATTCAGACGGGCTTCGTTCACCTCGCTGATGCCGCCGTGGAACGCGTAGTCCACGCACGCCGCGGGCTCCGCAAGGCGGTTCCTGTCCGCGATCTCTTCGAGCATCGGCTTGCCCTTCTCCTGAAGGGTATAGTCAAATACCGTCGTGGTCCCGCCGCAGGCAGCGGCTCTCGTTCCCGACTCATATCCGTCGGCGCTGAAGGTCTTTCCCATCGCCATCTCAAGATGCGTGTGGGCGTCGATCGCGCCGGGAAGCACGTAAAGTCCGCTCGCGTCTATGGTCTTCGAAGCGGTCTTACCATCGAGGCCCTTCCCGATGGCTGCTATCTTACCGTTTCGTACGAGCACGTCGCCTTTATAGGAGCCTCCCGCATTGATCACTTTTCCGTTTTTGATAAGTATCTCCATAAACCCACCCCCATGTATGATCATTCGCTTCCCGCCGGAAGCAGCGCGTCCTTT
>JAFZKM010000192.1 GCA_017553665.1 Lachnospiraceae bacterium | reverse complement strand
GCGATACGCTTTTGCATTTTTCTCCCGTTAGCATGGGCCTTGACATGGGTAGCATCCACAAAGACTTCGGTAGGATCTACCAGTTTGAATTTGTAGCATTGCTCGAGGATGTGTTTGAATATCTGTTCAAAAAGATCTGTGTCTTTAAAACGGCGGCTGTAGTTCTTTCCGAATGTTGTGAAATGGGGAACGGGATCATAGACGTCAAGTCCCAGGAACCATCTGTAAGCTACGTTTACTTCGATCTCACGTATCGTCTGGCGCATGCTCCTGATGCCGTAAAGATACTGAATGAGCGGGATCTTTATAAGCATTACAGGATCAAGGCTGGGGCGCCCTCTGTCAGGTGAATACTTATCCTCGACAAGGCCATAGATAAAGCTCCAATCAAGGGCTTTATCTATCTTTCTGAGCAAATGATCCTGAGGGACCATCTCATCCATGCTCACCATAACGAACTGTTCCCGTTTCTTATCGAGGTTCTGACTCATCATAGTTTTTTACCGCCTTTCTGATACTTCTATTATACCAGAAAAGCCAGTAAAAATGCGGGTTTTAAGCAAAAAAGAAGGCAAAATCCAAGGAAAACCTTGGACTTTGTCTTCAGTCTGACGGGCGGCCGCTCAATGCGGCCGCCCGATTTAAATATCTCTGTTCTGTTTTCGAATACGATCACAGCGTGATCGTGGTTCCGGTCCTGCCGTTGATTCCGTCCTTTGCCTTCTCAAGCAAGGTGATCAGAGCCTTTCTGCCGGGCTTTGAAGCCGCGAACTCGCAGGCCGCCTGAACCTTCGGGAGCATCGATCCAGGCGCGAACTGGCCTTCGTCGGCATACTTCTTCGCCTCGTCAACGCTCATATGATCGAGCCACTGCTCGTTCTCTTTCTTGAAATTGATCGCGACCTTCTCGACAGCGGTCAGAATGATAAGATAATCCGCGTCAAGGTCGCGCGCCATTACGGCGCTCGCGAAATCCTTATCGATAACTGCGGGAGCACCTTTAAGGTGATTGCCCTGCAGCGTAACCGGAATTCCGCCGCCTCCGCACGCGATAACGATCTCACCGTTATCAACGAGCTTGCGGATCGCGCTTATCTCCACGATCTCGATCGGCTTCGGGGAAGCTACGACGCGCCTGTAGCCGCGTCCCGCGTCCTCCTTCATGATATAGCCGTTCTTCTCGGCGAACTCATCTGCCGCTTCCTTGTCCATAAAGCGTCCGATGGGCTTCGTGGGATTCGCGAACGCGGGATCTTCCGGGTCTACGCGAACCTGCGTGACCATCGAAACAACGGGCTTCTCAAAGCCGCGGTTCAGCATTTCCTCACGGATCGCGTTCTGCAGATCGTAGCCGATGTATGCCTGGCTCATCGCGACGCATACGGACAGAGGCGTAGGCTTCTGTGTGGGCTCGATGCGGCTGTATTCAAGCATCGCCTGATTGATCATGCCGACCTGGGGGCCGTTTCCGTGAGAAATGACCACGTCATGGCCTTCCTCGATCAGATCCACGATCGCTCTCGATGTGATCTTAACGGCGGCCATCTGCTCGGGAAGCGAATTTCCGAGAGCGTTTCCGCCGAGTGCTATTACAATTCTGCTCATCCGATATGCCTTTCCGTTGCTCTCTCTTCGAGCATCTTAAGAACCTTAGCGGGATCCTTAACCTTTGCGAGGAAGATCATGGCTGCGATGATGTAAGGCTTGAAGCTCGCCTGCTTGTAAAGAGGCGTGCGGTAGCGGTCAAATACGCTCGCGTCAACTTCGCCCTCCTTGCAGCTGATGCCTGTGATATCAGCGGGCAGGCAGTGCAGATACAGTGCCTTTCCGTCCTTTGTGAGCTTCATCATCTCTTCGGTGCATGCCCAATCCTTATGCTCGGCGTTCTGCGCGAGGAGTCTCTTCTCAAGAGCCTTGATGCCGTCGGTGTCGCCGTTTCCGTACAGCTCGGTTCTCTCTTCCATAGCCTTGAAAGGAGCCCAGCTCTTCGGATATACGATATCGGCGTCCTTAAACGCCTCTTCCATGCTGTTGCACTTCCTGAACGATCCGCCCGAAGCGGCCGCGTTCTTCTTTGCTACCTCCTCAACCTCGGGCATAACCTCGTATCCCTCCGGATGAGCGAGAACCACGTCCATACCGAGACGGGTGAACAGGCCGATAACGCCCTGGGGAACAGAAAGAGGCTTGCCGTATGAAGGCGAATAAGCCCAGGTCATAGCGACCTTCTTGCCCTTAAGCTTATCAACGCCGCCGAACTCATGGATAACATGGAGCAGGTCCGCGCAGCACTGTGTGGGATGGTCGATGTCGCACTGAAGGTTAACAAGGGTAGGTCTCTGCTCGAGAACGCCGTCCTTGTTTCCGGCCTGAACAGCCTCGGAAACGGCGTGCATGTAAGCATTGCCCTTGCCGATGTACATATCGTCGCGGATACCGATAACGTCAGCCATGAAGCTGATCATGTTAGCGGTCTCACGAACGGTCTCGCCGTGAGCGATCTGGCTCTTGCCCTCGTCGAGGTCCTGAACCTCAAGTCCGAGCAGATTGCATGCAGACGCAAACGAGAAACGCGTACGCGTCGAATTGTCACGGAAGAGGGAAATACCGAGTCCGCTCTCGAAGATCTTTGTCGAGATATTGTGCTCACGGAGATATCTCAGAGCGTCGGCAACGGTAAAGAGCGCCTCGATCTCCTCATCGGTCTTCTCCCATGTAAGGAAGAAGTCGTTATTGTACATCTCCTTAAAATTCAGCTTATTGAGCTTATCGATGTAAGCCTGAAGGTTCTTATCCATGCAGATATCCATAGTCTTTTATGTCCTTTCTTTATTTGCTTTGCAGCGCATCTCGCGAGCAAGCTCGCTCGATGTAAATTTTCGTATATCGCCGCTTCCGAGTATCTATGAAACAGATATGCATTACGCTCGTAATCCGACTGCAGTCTTCGACTGCTTCATACGAAACCGATCGCCACCGGAAGCAAGCTTTCGTGTCGATCGTTTATCGTATTATACGCACGCTACGCGTGCTGTCGGATATACTCGCTCAGGACGACTTACTGTTGTACATATAACATAGGCAACCCGGCATATACTGCCGCACATGTAACCAGATCCTGCTTCCAGGTATGCTCGTTCGGGAAATGTGCCTGCGACTC
>JAFZKM010000191.1 GCA_017553665.1 Lachnospiraceae bacterium | reverse complement strand
GTGGATCTCGGTGAGAAGCAGAGCTTTGTCATCGCCGATATCCCCGGACTTATCGAGGGCGCGGCGGACGGCGTAGGCCTGGGACACGAATTCCTTAAGCATATCGAGCGCACACGGGTCATCATTCATATGGTGGACGGCGCTTCGGTCGAGGGACGCGATCCGATCGACGACATCAGAAAGATCAACAACGAACTCGGACTTTATAACCCCGAGCTGCTCAAAAAGCCTCAGGTCATCGCCGCGAATAAGATGGACGCTTATTACGATGACGGCGAGACCGAGAATATCATTGACCGTTTAAAGAAGGAATTTGAGCCCGAGGGCATTAAGGTATTCGCTATTTCCGCAGTTACGGGACAGGGCATGAAGGAGCTGCTGTATTACGTATATGACATGCTTCAGAAGACCGACCGCAAGCCGATCGTTTACGAGCCCGATTTCGTATATGAGAGCGATTCCGGAAAGAATCTTCCGTTTACGGTTTCCTATGACAGCGCCGAGAAGGTTTATGTTGTCGAAGGACCCAGGATCGAGAGGATGCTCGGCTACACGAACCTCGAGTCCGAGAAGGGCTTTGAATTCTTCCAGAATTTCCTTAAGGACAACGGTATACTCGACGAGCTCGAAGCTCTCGGCATCAATGAAGGCGACACCGTAAGACTTTACGGATGGGATTTTGATTATTACAAATAAGAGGATTACAATGACTACAAAACAGCGTGCATATTTAAAGAGCCTCGCGATGAACATCGAGCCCGTGTATAATATCGGCAAGGCGAGCATTACGCCCGAATTCACCGAAGGCATCAATGAGGTCATAGAGGCAAGAGAGCTGATCAAGATCTCGGTACTCAAGAACTGTGCCGACGATCCGAAGGAGCTCGCCCAGATACTTGCGGAGCGCACCGGAGCTGAGGTCGTTCAGGTCATCGGCAAGAAGATCGTGCTCTACAGACAGGCCAAAAATAAGGAGAAGCGCAAGATCGAGCTTCCCCGCGAAAAGAAAAAGGCTTAACTCACGGAGACCGGCATGAAAAGGATAGGAATACTCGGAGGGACGTTTAATCCCATACATTCGGCGCATATCATGCTTGCCGAGACTGCAGGGGAAAGACTGCAGCTTGACAGGGTTCTTATCATGCCTTCAAATAATCCGCCGCATAAGGACAATTCAGGAATTGCCTCTGACGAGGACCGTTCCGCGATGGTCAGGCTCGCGATCAAAGGTCATGACCGGCTTGAATACTCCGATTTTGAGATGAAGCGCGAAGGCATCACATACACTTCGGATACGCTTGAAATTCTTACCTCGCAGAATCCGGACACCAGATATTTCTTTATCATCGGCGCGGATTCACTATTCAAATTTACGACATGGCATGAGCCCTCGAAAATATTGAGGCACTGCGCACTTGTATGCTCAGGCCGGGCGGCCGTAGGAGCTTCGGAAGTAAGGGCAAAGATAGAAGAGATACGCGATCTGTATACCGACGGAAGCTTCATACCCGAGATTTATTACATCGAAGCGCCTTCCATGGATATCTCTTCCGAGAGCATCAGAAAGCTGATATCCTTTGAAATGCCTTCAGAGCCTTATTTAGCCCCCGAAGTATATCAGTATATACAGAATTCAAAATTGTACAGAAACGGCCTTTATGAGGCGATTAAGGCCGATTTAGGGGCATTGCTGAAGCCTTCGAGGTACGCGCATGTGATTTCTGTTGCTCAAACAGCTGTAAATCTGGCTGTAAGCGTGGGTATAGATCCCGATAAGCCGTATCTTGCGGGACTTCTTCATGATTGCGCCAAATACCTCAGCGATGAGGATATGTTAAGGACAGCCGAAGAGAACGGGATTGCGTTGGAAGACATCGAAAAGCGCGCTGTTCAGCTCGTTCACGCGAAGGTCGGCGCTGTTTTCGCGAAGACAAAATACGGAGTGGACGATCCCGATATTCTCGGAGCGATAAGGTATCATACCACCGGCAAACCCGAAATGAGCATGCTCGAAAAGATCATCTATATCGCTGATACCATCGAACCGCTGAGGACCTGGGGAGACGATGACGAACTCAATATCATACGTTCTATAGCGACATCAGACATAGACAGGGCTGTTTACATCGTCCTTAAGCGCACATATGAGTACATTACGAGAAAATACGCGGACAATGTCAGCGACGAGACCGTTAAGACCTATAACTACTACAGGGATCTTTACAACAGGAGAAAGGGGCAGCAATGACATCAGATAAAGCAAGAGAAATGGTAAAACTGGCCTACAAGGCCATGGACGATAAAAAAGGGCAGGACATCAGGATCCTGGATATCAGCGAGATCACGACCATCGCGGACTATTTCATCATCTGCAGCGGTACGAACGTATCACAGATGGACGCCATTGTGGACAATATCGAAGAGACGATGGGCAGGGCCGGCTACAACGCGCGCCGTACCGAAGGCGGCCGCAATTCGGGCTGGATCCTCATGGATTATGCTGATGTGGTCGTACATGTATTCTCGCAGGATGACCGCCTGTTCTATGATCTTGAGAGGATCTGGAGAGACGGAAAAACTGTCGAAGCCGAAAATCTTTGATCGTCAGATAACATAATTTCAAAACCTGATTACGGAGCTCCGCATATTTGCGGAGCTTTTTGTTTACGAAAACATTGATTTTGCTTGCATATTTTGCAAAATAATAGTACAATTAAACTACACAAATCTTGAATTCGTTTCATTGATTTCGTTTTTTGTTTCTGTCGACTGTTTTCACCCGCACCGCTATGAGGAGGCAATATGGCTGGAAAAGATCCCGGATACCCGCTCCGTCCCGATTATGTAAATGTTGACGGACCCATGAAAGAGAATATAGCAAAGCTCGGAAAGCTCATCACTGACCGCATTCCGATCAAGCTCGGCTTTGCCAAGGTTACCAAAGACGATCCCGAATACTGGGCAGTGCGGATCCTGTGCTACGATGATGACGATCTCGCCAAATTCGTCATAGACAATTTTAAGGCTATAAGAAAGCCCAAGACCTTCGCGGATCTAAAGAAGAGCTCAGGTCTTCCCGACAAGGAACTGAACGAGATCCTTGACAAGATCTCATATACCGGTCTGGTTGAGTATAACTGGGAGAACCCTCAGCACGAAAAGCAATGGGTACTTCCCATGTTCGTGCCCGGTTCCGGCGAATTCTCGAACATGAACCTGAAGCTCATTGACGAGCATCCCGAGCTCGGATATTTCTTTGAGCATATGACGAGACTTCCTCTTGAGAAGGTTACGGCCATGGTTCCTCCGGGAGGCGCTGGTATCGGCATGCACGTTATCCCCGTCCAGAAGGAAGTCGATATGTGCGACAAGTCGATCTCTCTTGAGAAGATCTCTTACTGGCTCGATAAATACGAGGGAAAATACGCCGCTTCGCCGTGTTCCTGCCGTCGTTCACGCCAGACCTTTGAAGAAGGCTGCGGCGATGATTTCCACGACTGGTGCATCGCGGTGGGAGATATGGCAGATTACGTTGTCGAGACACAGAAAGGCGGACGCTACATCACCAAGGAAGAGGCTCTCGAGATATTCAAAAAGGGCGAGGAGAACGGTTTTGTTCATCAGATCACTAATATCGACGGTGAGGATAAGATCTTCGCGATCTGCAACTGCAATGTAAATGTCTGCTACGCGCTCCGTACTTCGCAGCTCTTTAATACCCCGAACATGTCCGCATCGGCGTACAGAGCTCATGTTGAAAAGGAAAAATGCGTTGCCTGCGGCCGCTGCGTTGAGGTATGTCCCGCAGGTGCTCTGACTCTCGGACAGAAGCTCTGCAAAAAAGACGGAACAGCGGTTAAATATCCCAAGCAGATCCTTCCTTCCGAAAAACCCTGGAGTAAGGATGACTGGGATTGGGATTACCGTGACAATAACAGAAAAGAGACTCACGAATCCGGCACCGCGCCCTGCAAGACGGCATGTCCCGCGCATATCGCGATCCAGGGCTACTTAAAGCTTGCGTCTCAGGGCCGTTATACTGACGCTCTGGCCCTCATCAAGAAAAACAATCCGCTTCCCGCTGTCTGCGGCCATATCTGCAACAGACGCTGTGAGGACGCTTGTACGAGAGGCACCATAGACCAGGCTATCGCCATCGATGAGGTAAAGAAGTTCATAGCCATGAAGGATATGGACGAAAAGACCAGATTTATTCCGAAGAAGGTCGTTCCGAAGGTCCAGGGCGAATTCGAGGAGAAGATCGCGATCATCGGAGCAGGTCCCGCAGGTCTTTCCTGCGCGTATTATCTTGCCGAAAAAGGCTATAAGCCCACGATATTCGAGAAGAACAAACGGCCCGGCGGCATGCTGAC
>JAFZKM010000021.1 GCA_017553665.1 Lachnospiraceae bacterium | reverse complement strand
GAAAGCGCGGCGTTGGGGTCCGAAGGGATCTCGACTGCGGGAGCAGGAGCGGGTTCAGGCGCAGGAGCGGCTTCAACTGCGGGCTCGGGAACAGGTTCGGGTTCCGGTGCAGCTTCGACTGCGGGTTCGGGAACGGGTTCGGGCGCAGGTTCCGGAACAGCTTCGGCTACCGGCTCGGGAGCAGGTGCGGGAGCGGGCTTCGGTGCTGCAGCCGCGGGCTTTGCCTTCGGTTTTGCGGGAGCCTTGGGCTTTGCTGCGGGCTTCGGCGCAGGAGCGGGTTCGGGAGCAGCTTCGACCACGGGCTCGGGAATCGGTTCGGGTTCGGGAACGGCTTCGACTACCGGCTCGGGAATCGGCTCAGGTTCGGGAACTGCTTCGGCCACGGGCTCAGGTATCGGTTCAGGTTCGGGAATGGCTTCGGCTACAGGCTCGGGTATAGGTTCGGGCTCGGGAACGGGTTCCGCCTCGAGAGCTATATCCGGAATCGCGGCGATATCGGCCTCGGCGGGGATATCGGCCTCGACAGGGATGTCTGCCTCGGCGGGAATATCGGCTTCAACGGGGATATCCGCTTCAAGCGAAATGTCGGGGATGTCGGCGATATCTTCGGGAACTTCCGGCTCTGCGACAGCCTCGGGCTCAGGCGCGATGTCGGCTGCAGGGATATCCATTCCTGCCTCGGCCTGCTCGGCCATAGCCTGGATATTCGCGCGGCTTACGGCCATGAAGCCGTCAGACTTCGGCTCTTCGGCATCCGCTGCGGGCGCATCTTCGGGCACGGCTGCGGAGGCATCGGGTATTTCAAGCTCGCCTACCTCATCTATGATCTTCTTCAGCGCGTCTATTCTCTTCTTCAGTTCCGCGCATTCCTCCACCTGGGCCTTCAGCGCGGCATTCTCGCGCTTCAGCGCTTTATTCTCCTCGGTCGTCTTTGTGATCAGGCGCGCAAGGAAATAAGAACTGAAGACATAGTCTCTCATCATGGGGTCTAATTTGCTGATGTCCAGATTGTCGAGAACCTCGATATCAGCGGGCAGATCGTTCAACATAGGCTGAGCCTCCTGTATCGGTTTATGGTGTTTATATAGTATACACCATAATTCGTGATTTGTCACGAATTATGTACCGAAAAACATAAATATTTGATATCGTTGGCATACAACACAAAAACGGAAATCGGAATTCACATATTTGAGTGATTACTTTTTTGTAATTATGGTGTAACATATAAAATGATAATGGGTGTCTGTGTTCTGCAGTACCCGTGAAGAACGCGGCCCGTGCCGCGGGAGTAGAATAAAAGTAACAGGAGGAATGAAAATGAGCAGATCTGTCAGAAAAGCAATAGCTTTTATCACTTTCCTGGCCATGGCGATCCAGACATTTGTGTTCAGCGATGTCACGCCTGTTTCGGCGGATGAGACCAAATTCATAGTCAGTGATTGGGGATCCCTCAATGAAATTGAGAATCCCACGGAAAATGTTACGATCCCTGCCGATACCGGAGCTGATTACATCTCGTTATGGCTTTACGATTCAGGGATAAAGAGCCTTACGATCAAGGGTGAATACAGCAGCATCTATATCAGCGCTGATTCTGATATAGAGGAACTTGTGATCCCCAAGGATATCGCGTCGGTAACTCTGGTAGGGCTTTCCGGAGTTAAGAGCTTAAAGATCGGCAACGGATGCGACAGCCTTTATTTATCGGGACTCGCTTCGCTGACGACATTAACTTTGCCCGATTCTCTCTCCAGGCTTTCTTTGAATGAGACGACCGGACTTAAGAGCCTTAAGCTGAATAAGGGTCTTGAAGCATATCGTCAGGTATGGTGCCCGGATCTTAAGGTTACGATCCCCGCAACGGTCAGCGAACTCAGTTGTGATGATTATTCGCTCATTACCATTGACAAGAATAACCCTTATTACGAGATATATGACGGAAGCCTTTATGATGCTGATAAATTCCTTGTAACCGCGGCAGACAAGCCTACGCTTAACATTAAAGAGGGAACACTCGGTATCCGTGCCGAGGCTCTTTGCGGCGCTTACGCGATCACTACCATAAACATGCCCGATTCGCTTCTGTATCTGGACAATTTTGCGCTGGCCGAAGGATACAACGTTAAGAAGCTGAAGGTTTCAAAGAACCTTATCAGTATTCAGTCCTATGCGTTCTCCGGACTTGCCGCGGATACGATCAAGCTTCCTTCGACGCTGGAATACGTTGATACCGCTGCTTTTAACGGCTACTACGGAACCGTTTCGATAGACGGCGATTATTCCGAAGCGATCATTAAGACCGGCTCGGGTATATACAAACCGGATTGGTATACTGTGTATGACTCGGAAAAGCAGGAATGGGTACGGATTGACGGCTATTCACTTATCTACTACGCAAAGAATAAGACAAAACTGGACCTGCGCTCCGATTGTATATCGATAGATGAAGATGCGATCAACGGTTGTCAGTTCACAACGCTTGATGTGCCCGAAGGCATAAGATACTTCTACGCAAATCTTGACGAATGCGAAAAGCTTAAAACGATCAATTTCCCTGCGTCGCTCACTTATTTCGATGATTACGAAGCCTATTACAACAGTGCGCCGAACCTGCAGAAGTATACCGTTGATTCGGAGAATGAAAACTACGCGACATATGACGGCTGCCTCTACAGTAAAGATAAGGAGGTCCTTTACTCTATTCCGCTGGGAAAGACCGAGGTTAAGGTCATCAGAGGCTGCGTTACAATGCGCAACTACTGCTTTGGAAGCGCTTATACCGGAGATTATGATTATGAAATGAGACATGTCTCGGTAGAACTTCCCGCTACAGTCAGGGCGTTCCCGTATTACGAATACTGTGACGCCATCGATTTTGCAACGATTACGTCCGGAACCACTTCGGCGGAATGGATCTATAAACTGGCGACCGAGTATCGCGGTTATTGGAATCCCGTAACATATGCGTTCACCGATACGAGCAAGGAAGTATTGAGCAAGATCGCGGTTCCCGATCAGATCACGCTGAAGAAGGGCAAAACTGCCGAAATTGCATATACATATCCTTGGGGACTTCAGATAGTTTCCTCGCTCGACGGAGCTTACAACAATACGTTTGCGAAGGTATCGTTTAAATCTTCCAAGAAGTCTGTCGCGAAGGTCAATAAGACCACCGGCGTGATCACCGGCATCAAGAAGGGCTCGGCTACGATAACGGCAACCTTTGTGATGACGGACGGAACAAAGAAATCATTTAAGATCAAAGTCAAAGTAAAGAAATAAGCATGAAATACAAACGGAACACAAAACGCGCTCACGTGCCGGAGACAAAGACCAGAAGATATGAAAAGATATTTATCATCCTTTCGCTGATCTTCTTCGCGGTATATCCCTTCATCGCAAGGGTGACGGTCCTTGCCGTTACCGCTGATGAGGAGTACCGGTTCTCCACCACGAACGGGCGTATATGCGATATAGCGCTGTATCCGAAAGAAATCGCAATCGCCGCCTTCGCGGCGGTTGCGATACTCTTTTTTGCGGCGGAAATGATCTTTCCTGATCATCCGGAGCATCTGGATATAAACAGATTCAAAAATATCAGGCTGCCGTTCATCTTTATGCTCGGAATGCTTCTGTTCGCGAGCCTTTCCTTCGCGTTCTCAAAGAACAGGGAAGTCGCGTTTTGGGGAGTTCATACCGAGTACGAAGGGTATCTGGCGCTGATCTCGTATCTCGCGGTCTGCCTTTTCGGAATATACTACATGCGGAAAGACGACGCGATAGAGCTGCTGAAAGGCTTTGTCACGATCATATCGATCGTCGCCGGAGCGCTCTGCTGCGTGGAACTGCTTTGGAAGCCGATCCTCGAGTTCCGGCTCGTGCAGCATCTGATCTCGTCCAAAGAGCTCAGGGAGCTGGCGGAGAGCATCAGGAGCCTGTATTTTACGGGACAGTCTTCGATGATGTTCAACAATCCGGGTTTTCTCGGAGGTTTCGCGGCACTCATGATACCGATTGATGTCGCTCTTTACGCGGAGGCGAAAGGACTCCCGCGGAAGTGCCTTCATCTCGCGGCACTCGTGCTGATGTGCGTCGCGATGTACGGATCGCATTCGCGGGCTGCTGAAGCGAGCCTGATCGTAAGCATTCCGATCGCGCTTATCCCTTCGATCAGAAAGCTTAAGAAAGAAGCGGGATCCATGCTCCTGCCCGCGGTCATAGCCATGGTGCTCTGTATTGTCACGGTTGCCGGAATGGCGGCTGCCGTCAGAGCGAAGAACGGAACGCAGGAGGCGAGCGGCCCGGCAGCTAAGGCCGAAAGGCTCTTTAAGCTGGACAAAGCGCAGCTGGAACGCGGAATGCTGTTTTTTACCTCGGGAGATGACACACTGGTCTGCAGCGTTGACAGGAAAAAGCTTGAAGAATATCTCTCGAAGGATACCGATGAGAAGGCGTTCGTTGATTGCATAAGCTTCATGGATTATGCCGGGAATGCGCTTGGCACGCAGTATTCCCGCTTTGACAATAACAGAGTCGACCTTCACCTCGAGGGCGTCGCGCCGGCGGATCCGCGGTTTGACATGATCACGGTGGCGACCGAAGGCAGGATGGTATATTTCTGTTTCGGCTATGACGGACCCGCGCAGTTCGCGATGACGGAGACCGGCTTCAGATCATTCATTCAGGGCGAAAAACTCGAAGATTCCATCCCGCAGCCGAAGGTCACGGGACTTGAGAGATTCTACAGCTTCGGCACCGGGCGCGGCTATATATGGATCCAGTCGCTGCCGGTCATGAAGGAATGCCTGCTGATCGGAAAGGGCTGCGGCAATTTCGCGTTCAACTTTGTCCAGAACGAGATGGTCGGCCTGCTCAATACGAACGGTTCGACAAAATACGTGATCGACAGGCCGCACAACTGGTACATACAGTCCTTTGTCTCGAACGGCCTGCCCTATGTTCTCTGCATGCTGGCACTCTTTGTGTTCGTGCTGCTGCGTTTCATCGTGATGGCAAAGCGGAAGGAATTGGAACATTTTGACGCGGGACTTTTCGGAGCCTGCCTGGGCTTCATGATCACGGGCATCATCAATGACAGCTGCGTCACGGTAAACCCGATATTCTGGCTGCTGTTCGGCGTCGCGGTGATCAGGACCGCTGGCGCTTCGGTACGCAAAAAGGCGCAAAACGCGGCCTGAGCGAAAATCTTTAAAATTTTTGTTGACAACAGGATACATGCATGATAATATATGCAAGGTTGTGATGACTCACAGCTATTGCCCGAAGACAGCTGGTGCGCGAAAAGCGTGTAAGAATCCATGAGGATCGCCCGCCGAGGATGAGAATGTATCTGTTTATGATTATGACTTATACGACTCTCCTGTTCAGGCAGGGGAGTCGATTTTTTATCGCCTCCCGAAAATAAGATAGGAGGAAAATCAAATGGCAAAGGTTGAACTTAAGGCCCCCATTATCGAAGAGATCAAGGGCCATGTTGCGGATGCCAAGGCTATCGTAGTTGTTACCTACTGCGGAATCAACGTTGAGCAGGATACGGCGCTTCGTAAGTCCTTAAGAGAAGCCGGTGTTGTATACAAGGTATACAAGAACACCTTCCTTAAGAGAGCTTTCGAGGGAACCGATTATGCGCAGCTTGACGGCGTGCTTGAGGGAACAACGGCAGTAGCTATCGCAAAGGAAGACGCTACGGCACCTGCAAGAATTTTAGCCGATAACATGAAGAACATCCCCGCTCTTCAGTTCAAGGCCGGCGTTATCGACGGTACTTACTACGATGAGGCAGGATGCAAGGTTATCGCTACCATCCCTTCAAGGGAAGTACTTATTTCCAAGTTACTTGGTTCACTGCAGTCACCTGTTACCAACTTCGCCCGTGTACTCAAGCAGATCGCGGAGAAGCAGCAGGAGAACGCATGACTTATTGCGCATAGTCGGCGCAGCACAATTTATTAATTACGGAGGATATTAAAATGACTACACAGGAATTTATCGATGCTATCAAGGGCATGACCGTTTTAGAGCTTAACGACCTCGTTAAGGCTTGTGAGGAAGAGTTTGGCGTTAGCGCAGCAGCAGGCGTTGTTGTAGCAGCAGGCCCCGCAGCAGCAGCTGAGGAAGAGAAGACCGAGTTCAACGTAGAGCTTACAGAAGCAGGCGCTGAGAAGGTTAAGGTTATCAAGGTTGTTCGTGAGATCACCGGACTTGGCCTCAAGGAAGCTAAGGATACCGTTGACGGCGCTCCCAAGGTTATCAAGGAAGGCGCAAGCAAGGCTGAGGCTGAAGAGATCAAGAAGAAGCTCGAGGAAGTTGGAGCAAAGGTTACTCTTAAGTAATTTAAACCAAGTTGATTTTCCCTGGACTCGCGGAAGTTTTTCCGCGAGTCTTCTTTTAACTGAAAATATAGTTAAAAATACTCCCCTTTAGTATATTGTTTCGACGGAGCTTTTTGGATATAATTAAAGAAAATGGCGGAGTGGGCTGTTTTGATCAAATGAGTAAGGGGTTCGCGTTATGTCGATAGCAAGAGCGTCGCGCATCAAGAACGAGATGTGCTATCTTAGGCTTTGCATAGATACATACGACGGCGGAGAGATCCGCGGCCGTCTGTTTAACGCGTATTACAGAGACGCTCTGTTCTTTGAGAACTGCATGGACATGATCAGGCAGATCGAGTACATTTTCGATAATTTCGATTATCCCCATTCCACGATGGATATCCGAAGCTTCGAGACGGAAGAGGACAAAGCCTCGCATCCGCCCGTGGTAAGAGTGAGATGCGCCCCGACAAAGGAACTCTACTCGCATAATGTGAGCGGAGACCTCGCGACGCTCAGGATGAGGGTTATGTTCAGGCAGAACGCGAGCTGGCAGGGGACGCTCAAGTGGATGGAGGAAGGCATGGAAGAGAACTTCCAGAGCGTGCTTGAGTTACTTATGTTGATAGACTCAGTGTTCGAGGATGAATGAAACGGAGTTTCATTCATCCGATACTTCTTGAGCCGATGGTTTTTCGGGTCAAGAAGGGAGCCATGCAGGTAACTGATTGGGGGAAAATATGATAACTATCCAGGAGCTTCTTGAGAAGGCGGCCGGGATGAACGGCTCGGACCTTCATCTTTCGGTCGGCGCGCCGCCCAAGGTGCGTATTTTCGGCGAACTTAAGAATATCGAGGGCCTCAGGCTCACACCTGAGGACATGCATGAATTGGTTTATTCGATCCTGCCCGCGAAGCTGGTTCCGAGATTTGAGGAACAGGGCGAGGTCGATTTTTCTTATTCGATCCCGAGCATCGGGCGCTACCGCGTGAATCTTTATCTTCAGAGAGGCTCGCTCGCGATGACGGTCCGTCTGGTCGGAGAGCAGATCCCTTCCGCGGCTGAGCTCGGAATACCCGAGGCCGTAACGGATCTCATACATAAGAGACGCGGACTCGTGCTCGTTACGGGACCGACCGCGTCGGGCAAGACTTCGACGCTTGCCTCACTGATCGACCTGATCAACAGCAAATACGCGTACAGCATCATCACGCTCGAAGACCCGGTCGAATACCTGCACCCGCATAAGATGTCGATCGTCAACCAGCGAGAGATCGGCACCGATACAAAGAGCTATTCGACGGCGCTCACGTCTGCCCTCAGGGACAATCCCGACGTTATCGTGATCGGTGAGATGAGAGACGCGGAGACCATTTCTACGGCGCTGACCGCGGCTGAAACAGGACATCTGGTATTCTCGACGAGTCACACTTTGGGAGCGACGAACACGATAGACCGTATCATCGACGCGTTCCCGCCCTATCAGCAGACGCAGGTTCGAAGCCAGCTGGCAGCCGTTATCGAGGGCATCATATCGCAGCAGCTGATCCCGATCGCGGAGAATCAGGGCCGCAAGGCGGCTTTTGAGATCATGCTCGCGAACCCTTCGATCCGCGCGATGATCCGCGAGGGCAAGACGCATCAGATCGGCGGCATCATGCAGGCAAACAAGCGCCAGGGCATGCAGATCATGGATGACGCGCTGTTCGAGCTTTACGTTAATCATTTCATCGACAGGGAGCAGGCTATAAGCTACGCGATGGATCCGGTATCGCTCGGCGCCAGAATGTTCGCCTGACGGGCTATTTATAGAAACAGAGGTAATTTGCAACAAATGGCTGAAAACAAGATGGGCGTCATGCCCGTAAAAAAACTGCTGGTGAGCATGTCTTTGCCGATGATGGCATCGATGCTCGTCCAGGCTCTCTACAATATCGTAGACAGCATATTCGTGGCACGCATCAGCGAGAACGCGCTGACGGCGGTGTCGATGGCATTTCCGCTGCAGACGCTGATGATAGCGCTTGCCGGCGGAACCTGCGTGGGTATCAACGCGATCCTTTCAAAGGCGCTCGGCGAGAAAGATTTCGCGAGGGCGGACAGCACCGCGGTGAACGGTATTTTCCTCGCGCTGCTCAGTTACCTGCTCTTCCTCGTGATCGGACTGACCGTGGTCACTCCTTTTTATCACAGCCAGACGGAAGACGCTGAGATCATCGCGTACGGCGAACAGTACCTGACCATTGTCCTGACCTTCTCGTTCGGTATCTTCGGACAGTTCATCTTCGAGAGACTGCTGATCTCCACGGGCAGGACGATGCTCACGATGATCACCCAGGGAACCGGCGCGATCATCAACCTGATCCTTGACCCGATACTGATCTTCGGACTCCTCGGGATGCCTAAGCTCGGCATCCGCGGCGCGGCGATAGCTACGGTCATCGGACAGATAGTCGCGGGAATACTGGCCTGCGTTATGAATTTCAAAAAGAATACCGAGATACATATCCGGCTGAAGGGCTTCAGACCGGACGCTGCGCTGATCGGGCAGATATACAGGATCGGCGTTCCGTCGATCATCATGCAGTCGATCGGTTCGGTCATGGTCTATATCATGAACAAGGTCCTGATAAGCTTCTCCTCGACCGCGGTCGCTGTATTCGGAGTGTATTTCAAACTCCAGAGCTTCATATTCATGCCCATCTTCGGAATGAACAACGGACTGATCCCGATCATCGCCTACAATTACGGAGCCGGAAAGCGCGAGCGCATGATGAATACATGGCGCTTCGCCTGGGTCCTGTCCACGGTGATCATGCTCTTCGGAGTTGTGGCGTTCGAGGTATTCCCGGCGCCGCTGCTTGAGATATTCGACGCGTCGGAGGAGATGATGTCGATCGGAAAGGTCGCGCTTCGAGTGATAGGAGTTCATTTCCCGGTAGCGGCCTACTGCATCGTGACCGGTTCGATGTTCCAGGCGCTCGGAATGAGCGTTTACAGCATGATCACTTCGATCATGAGACAGGTAGTGGTCCTGATCCCCGCCGCGATACTGCTCGCGCAGCTCGGAAGCGTGGATTATGTATGGTGGTCATTCCCGATCGCCGAGATCATGTCCGCGGCCGCCACGACTTTCTTCTTCAATAAGATCTATAAGGATATAATCAGACATGTAGGAACGAATGAAGAGATCTTACAGGATGCGTAAAATAGCACGAAATGCTCCCGCGAAAACGGGAGCATTTTATTATTTTTATACTGTTGACACTTTGACAAAACCATGATATTATGAACAAT
>JAFZKM010000190.1 GCA_017553665.1 Lachnospiraceae bacterium | reverse complement strand
CGTGTTTGATATGTGAAAATCCATCCAACGCGACATCAAGATCACCGACATCCGTCTGCTGGCTAAGACGGGCGGTGTGCACGGCGATTATACCGCGGATGAATGATAAATGAACCGAAAACCCCGTCCCCGGGGTGCAAAAAACGGCCTTTCGCAAGGCCGTTTTTGTTTTTTACCGGATATTGTTTACATCGTAAGGTGTGGTCTGGTATACATAGTAATTCAGCCAGTTCGAATACATCGTGTTGCAGTGCGCGCGCCAGCTGAGGATGGGCTTCTTTTCGGGATCGTCGCCGGGGTAGTAGTTCTTCGGGATCTCGATCGGCAGGCCTTTGTCCAGGTCGCGGTGATATTCCATATCGAGCGTCATGCGGTCATATTCAAGGTGGCCGAAAACGAAGATCTGGCGGCCTTCCTTTGCCATGGCGATGCAGATGCCGGCTTCGTCGGAATCCGCGAGAACCTTGAGCGCGGGATGATTGCGAACTTCATCGGGATCAACGGTGGTGTGCCTGCTGTGAGGGATGTAGAAGACATCGTCAAAGCCTCTCACGAAGGGCTCCTTGCGGTTATGTACGGTATGCTCGAACACGCCGAACATTTTCTTGTCAAGCGGGATCTGATTGATGCCGTAATGATAGTAAATGCCGGCCTGCGCGCCCCAGCAGATATGCAGGGTAGAAGTAACGTTCGTGGTCGACCATTTCATGATATCACAGAGCTCATCCCAGTAAGCGACCTCCTCGAAGGGCATCTGCTCCACGGGAGCACCCGTGATGATCAGACCGTCGAATTTCTTATCTTTTATATCTTCAAAGGTCAGGTAAAACTGGTCGAGATGCGATTTCGCCGTGTTCTTTCCGACATAGGTGGAGGTCGTGAGGAACGTCATGTTCACCTGCAGCGGAGTGTTCGAAAGAGAGCGGAGCATCTGTACCTCTGTGGCCTCTTTTAAAGGCATCAGGTTCAGGATCACGATCTCAAGAGGACGGATATCCTGCGACATTGCGCGGTTTTCGTCCATCATGAAAATATTCTCTTCTTCCATTATCTTCTTTGCCGGAAGATCGTTCTGAACTCTGATAGGCATTGCGTTATCCCTTTCTTTACAAGTTTATATCTGAATATCTAACAAAAAACGGTATTTGTCAAGTGCTGTCATTCCCCGGTCATCTTCAGGAAATCCTCTTCGGTGATGATCGGGACGCCAAGCTCCTTCGCGGTCTTATTCTTTGAGGAACCCGAGGTAATGTCATTATTGATGAGGTACGAGGTCTTCGCGGTAACGCTGCCAGTTACCTTGCCGCCGCGGGCCTCGATGAAATCCTTGAGCTCGTTTCTGTTGGCGAAGTGCTCAACAGAGCCGGTGATGACGAATACCTTGCCCTCAAGCTCCGCGGAAGCGGCTTCTTCTTTTTCGAAGGTCAGGAGAGAGAGCATTTCCCTGTACATCGCCAGATTCTTCTCATCGGCGAAATAATCGGTAAATGAACGGGCCAGAACCTCCCCGATACCTTCGATGCTCATCAGTTCTTCCATGCAGAGCTGCGGTATGCGTTCCGGGTCGTCGGAAATATATCTGCAGATGACCTTCGCATTGGCCAGGCCGATGTTCGGGATGCCAAGGGAATAGACGAGGCGCGCGAGAGTGGTCGTACGCGCTGTCTCGATCGCGGCGAGCAGGTTGTCGCGGCTCTTTTCCTTGAAGCCTTCCATCGAAGCGATGCGGTCAGCGTGCTCCTTAAGCCTGAAGAAATCGGGCATACTGTGGATCAGGCCCTCGCCGATCAGCTTTTCGATCGTGGCCTCGGAAAGGCCGTCTATGTTCATCGCGTCGCGTGCGGCCATGTGAGTAAAGAGTCCGAGCTGCTTCGCGGCGCAGGAAGGATTCTCGCAGTAAAGCGTGCGCACTCCGTTCTCATCGTGCACGGAAGTGGGAGAGCCGCATACGGGGCAGATCTCTGGCGGGGTGACGGAACCGCTCCTCGTGAGATTCTCGGAGATCTGCGGAATGATCATATTTGCCTTATATACTTTGATCCGGTCGCCAATGCCGAGCGCAAGTTCCTCAACAATGCTGACGTTATGGACGCTGGCGCGTGAGACGGTAGTTCCCTCGAGCTCGACCGGCTCAAATATGGCCACGGGATTGATAAGACCGGTCCTCGAAGGCGACCATTCGATCTCGAGGAGAGTGGTCTCTGCTTCTTCGTCGGCCCATTTGAACGCGATGCCGTCACGCGGGAACTTCGCGGTACGGCCGAGAGACTGACCGTAAGCGATATCATCGTATATGAGAACGAGGCCGTCAGAAGGGAAATCATTGGTTGCGATCTTTTTGGAAAAGCTCTCTACGTGATCGGCTACATTCCCTGAATTCACAAGGCTTCGCTCAACAACATCAAAGCCGAGTTCCGCCAGATAGTCAAGCTGCTCATGGCGGTATCTGAACCCGCCGGTCAGAGCGGTGCTGTCCGATGCGTCGGGAACAACGGGCTCACTCATCGAGATCAGTGCGAAGGCGTAAAGATAAACGCTGCGCTTCGCGGTGACGGAGCTGTCGAGCTGGCGTACCGAGCCGCTGCAGAGATTTCTGGGATTCTTGTATTTCGCGTCGGCTTCGGGGATCGAAGCATTGATCTTCTCAAAATCGGAATAACGGATGACCGCTTCGCCGCGAAGTACCAGATCGCCCTTGTACGCAATGCGGAGGGGAACGTTCTTAAATACCTTAGCGTTCGGCGTGATGACCTCGCCGATCTCGCCGTTGCCGCGTGTTACGGCCTTTACGAGTTCGCCGTTCGAATAAGTGAGCACGATCGTAAGACCGTCCATTTTCCATGAGAGGACGCCCGTGTGGCCGTTCAGCCATGAGGCGAGTTCTTCGCGCGATTTGGTCTTATTAAGGCTGAGCATCGGAGAGGCGTGGCGCTCCTTCGGGAGTTCCGAGAGCACCTCATAACCTACCGAATGAGTGGGACTGCCGGCCAGCACTATGCCGGTCTCATCCTCGAGAGCCTTCAGCTCGTCATAGAGCCTGTCATATTCGAAATTACTTATGATCTCTCTGTCTTCCTGCTCGTACGCCCTTGCGGCCCGCGAAAGAAGCTCTGTCAGTTCTGTGATCCGTTGTTTTTTCTCTTCTGTATTCATGTGTTTTCTCCGGTTTTTTTCCTGTATATACACGGGATTCGGTTATCACGGGCGGCCTGTTCGGCTTTTTGGCGGACCGCTCTTCATGCCTGTGAGTCGAGAGGTTATCTTCTTCATCGCCCTCGTACTCAACTGGAGCGTTGCTGGAATTCGCGATCAGCTCCTTGAGGCCGGCCAGCTCCTGTT
>JAFZKM010000189.1 GCA_017553665.1 Lachnospiraceae bacterium | reverse complement strand
GGTCTGCATGGTGATCGTATTCTTGTCCTTGCGGATGGTCACGGTGCAGTCAAAGCCCTGTTTGCAGATCTCCTTCCATTTGTCCCAGCCTTCGAAATCAGAGTCGATATTGATATAAAGCTTATTCTCGGCAGTTCCTTCGGACTCCCAGTTCTCGCCGTCAAGCCTGATGAGCGCGTATTCCTTAAGCTGTTTGCCTTCCGGACGCTTGTCCGGTGAATGGAACAGGACGATATATGCGCAGTGCCAGATCAGGCGCGCGGTTGGAAGGCTCATCATGTGGAAGGTGATCTTCATGCCGTCGGTAACGGGGATCCCTTCGGACGATGCGGTCCTGTAGCTGTCCACCTGAATGTTCGGGATATCGCCGGCAGGAACATTGATATAGCTGATCTCTTCGGCGATCCTCGGTATATAATCCTCGGGAACCTGAACGTTATCCGTGAAGATATTTATATTGTAAAGCTGGCAGTTTTCACCGGTCAGGCCGACATAGACAAAGCGCGTGCTGTCCTGAAGGGCAATGATAAAGCGGTAGGAAGATATTCCGTTGCTCAGGATGAGCATGGCGTGATCCTTGCGCTTGACGGCTTCAACCGTGTAGATCGTATCGCCTTTGTCGGATACTCCGCGGCTGGCACGGCTGACCAGACCTTCTTCCGCCTCAACTTTTCGCGCCGTTACGCATTCGAAGCTTCCGTCGAAATTCAGGATCGCATGCTCGTAATAGAGCAGCTCCTGCCGTTCAGTTTCGTTATTGTGATACCGGCCGTCGCTTGAGTCAAAAAGTATGATCGAGGGTGCTGAAGCCGCCGTTTTTCCGAGAGGAGCGCATTTGAAACGTATGTGCCTGATCTCGGGAGAGAGCAGGATTCCGGCGGTAACATCGTCTTTATATTTTTTGCTGGTCAGATTCGTCTTTCCCGAGAGCTCCGGCTGCTCTTTCTGCTCTTTCATGGTGTACTCGGTGTCGAGGTCGATCAGATGCTGCATGATCCTTGCGTATTCGGGATCGAACTGAGTCCCTGAGCCCTTGACGATTTCTTCGCGTACGGTCGGCTGGGGGATCGAAGCCCTGTAGCTGCGCTTCGAGGTCATTGCGTCATAGGCGTCCGCGACGGAAATGATCCTCGCGATCGCCGGGATGTCTTCGCCCTTAAGCTTGGAGGGATAGCCTTTTCCGTCATAGCGCTCATGATGATAAAGCGCGCCGATGCTCAGTTTCGGGTATTCCTTGATACCGTGAAGGATCTGGCTTCCGAGAACCGGATGCTGTTTTACGATATCATATTCTTCCGGGGTGAGTTTGCCCTCTTTATTAATGATATTCTCGGGGATTCCGATCTTTCCGACGTCATGCAGCAGCGCGCAGTAGTAAACTTCTTCGCATTCTGCCCGGGTCATGCCGCTGAGTTCCGCGATCTTTAACGAGTAATCGGCTACGCGCGAAGAATGTCCGTGAGTGTATTTGTCTTTCGCGTCGATCGCGTTTACGAGCGAGGTCGCGGTCTGGGCGAACAGGCGCTGCAGGTTCTTGTGCTCTTCTTCCCTTTGCAGAAGGCTCATTCGGAAGGATATCAGGATATAAAGGATCGAGCTTACTATACCCAGAGCGACGAGCGTGTCGAAATAATTGCCGCCCCGTGTATATTCGTCAACGAGATTCGGGTAAAAGTATCCGAGGATCCAGCATATCGTGGTGATGATCGCGTGAAGGATCATCATGGCGGTTTTCAGTTTTCCGTCAAGGATTATCGCTATGTAGATGGTCCCGAGGAGAAGCCATATCGGAGTGCCGCCCATCGCGCCGCCGTTTGTAAAGAACATCGCGGGAAGGAAAATGAAGATCAGGATAACGGATATTTCGATCTTGGCGCGGTTAATGCGGTCTTTTTTTATGGAATACAGAACAAACAGCGAGAAAAAGACTGCGCCCAGGAATGTGGAGAGTGTGGCCAGGGGCGGTTCTCCCATGATCAGACCGAAAGGAACCGCGATAAAAAGAGCCAGCAGGACCGTAACGGAGAACAGCACAAAGGAGCGGTTCTTGATGCTGACGGAAGGATCAAAGATATATTTTTTAAAACGATCCATTGTATCGTTTATTTTTTTAAACATATACGTTCACCTCGGGTTTTTTATGTCCAAAACCTCAGCGCTTTGCGCGTACTGCGGCAGCGGCGCATTTATGCGGCATCGCGGGACCGTACTGGCAGCGGGGACAGTTAAAGCACTTTACGTAGGGCGCGTCCTCAAGCACCGCTTCACAGAAGGTCGGATCCGCAAGGATCGCGCGGCCGAGGTCGACAGTATCGACCAGGTCATGCTCTATAAGATATCGTGCCTGTTCGGGCTCGAAAATGCTGTTGACGCAGGACACCGGAACACGCCCCTTAAAATGCTCATGGAAACGCACACCGAGGGAGCAGACCGCATTATAGGGACCGTCGGGTTCCGTGACGGTCGGGTCATCCCATTCTATTCCTGTAGAAACTTGAAGATAATCGCAGCCGGCTTTAACGTATTCTTCGGCGACATCTGTCGCTTCTGCAACAGTGGGCTCAATTCCGGCAGTGCGCACCGAAATGATGAAATCCTCGCCGCAGCGCTCTCTTATCATGCGGATGATCTCGGCGCCGAAACGCGCGCGGTTCTCTGCGCAGCCGCCGTATTCATCAGTCCTCAGGTTCGTCTTCTTCGAGATGAACTGATTGATCAGGTAGCTGTGGCAGCCGTGAAGCTGGATTCCGTCGTAACCGGCTTTTTTCGCGCGTTCCGCGGCGGCGGTGAAGAGCTCCTGCATCTGCTTTATCTCGTCAATGCTCATTGCTTTCGAAAAGACATCCGGATTCCTCGTCGGAACCGCGGAAGGTCCGATCGCAGGGCCGCATTCGGGATTTGATGTGATGCCTGTGTGATTGAGCTGGATGAGCATTACGGTGCCGTACGCGTGGCATGCGTCTGTAATAGCGCGGTGTCCGGGGATCTGTTCGTCGTCCCAGAGTCCGAGATGAGTCTTGCAGAATCTTCCGTCGGGCGAAACCGCCGTAGCCTCTACGCAGATCAGGCCGCAGCCGTGCTCCGCGCGTTCGCGGTAATGATCGATGTGCAGACCGGTAACTTTTCCGTCTGCTCCCGCGTAATCAAACTTGACCGTCGGCGCCATCGTCAGACGGTTTTTAATGGTTTTATTTCTTATCGTGATCGGATCGCTGACTTTCATGTTGTCCTCCTGTCCGTACCGGTGTTAAACCTCGTAGTCCATGCAGGTCCTGCTTGCGGTAAAAGGTCTTACTTTTGTGTTCGCGACCTCGACATGAGCGGGATGAACAGAGTAGCCTTTGAGCGACGCCTCATCTTCAAAGGTCGAATCGAGCATGACATCACAGTTTGAGCTCGCGAGCGGGGCGGTAATGACCCTGATGTCGATCAGGCCGGGGATCTGTCCCTTCAGGCCCTCGAGACCGCTCTTGATGCCTGCTTTTACGGTTTCTTTATTGTCTTTGCATTCTTCTTTGAGTGTCCAAAGTATAACATGCTTAACCATGACGATCTCCCTTCATGAGATATTTATCTAACGTATATTTTAGCACATAAAACCGAAAAATGAAGTATAATATCCGCGAAGGGGTGTGCAAGGGGTGTGCAAACGCGAAAGCGTTACCGGGATTGCCGAGTGGATATGCTATAATGAATGGGGGTATTGTATGGGAAGGTGCAATGTGTGCTTCCGTCACTGTGAGATCGGTGAGGGAAAGGCCGGTTTTTGCGGCGCGAGAACATGTAAGGACGGGACGGTGAAGGCCCTTAATTACGGGAGAGTGTCTTCGATCGCGCTCGATCCGGTTGAAAAGAAGCCGCTGGCCCGGTTTTGCCCCGGGAAATATGTGCTCTCGGTCGGGAGTTTCGGGTGCAATCTGCGCTGCCCGTTTTGTCAGAACAATGAGATCTCCTGGTCGGACGAAGCTTTTGAGGAGATGGGATACGCCGAGACCGTGACGCCTGAGGAGCTCGCCGGAATGGCGGAAAGATGCGTAAGAAAGGGCAATATCGGAGTCGCCTTCACCTACAATGAGCCTCTGGTCGGATATGAGTTTGTGCGCGACACCGCGAAGCTCGTGCATGAAAAGGGCCTGAAGAACGTGCTCGTGACCAACGGAACCGCAGAAATTGAGATACTTGATGAGATCCTGCCTTATATCGACGCGATGAACATCGATCTGAAGGGTTTCACCGACCGGTACTACGAGAAGGTTCTGGGCGGCAGCAGGCGGATGGTCATGAGTTTTATAGAGAGAGCCGTAAAAGCATGCCACGTGGAGCTTACGACTCTCATCGTTCCCGGAGAGAATGACTCTGAGGATGAAATACGGGAAATGAGCCGCTGGATCGCGGGACTCAAGGACGCGGACGGTAATGTCATCGGTGAAGAGATACCTCTGCATATCTCGAGATTTTTCCCGAGATTTCATATGACGGACAGGGACGCGACGGATGTGAGGAAGGTTTACAGGCTTGCGGAGGTTGCGAGGGAGAACCTGAAATACGTTTATACCGGGAACTGCTGAGTGCCTGGAACGAAGTGGAAGGCAAGCAGAATTCGGCAGAGCCGAAACTGCGGATGCCTGAAAGGAGAATGCATATGGAAAAGAATAACCTGCTTGCGGCTTTTATGGTACCTCATCCCCCTTTGATCGTTCCGGCGGTCGGAAGAGGCGGCGAGAAAAGCATTGAAGAGACCACGCGCGCATATGAGCGGGTGGCCGATGAGATCGCGGCGCTGAAACCCGAAACTATCATCATCACGAGTCCGCACAGCGTGATGTACAGCGATTATTTCCATATCTCCCCGGGCAAAGGCGCGAGCGGAAATCTCGGTGATTTCGGCGCGCGGGAAGTGAAGTTTGACGTTAAATACGATACTACACTTGTAGACAGAATCTGCGATATCGCGGAGGATGCGGATTTTCCGGCGGGAAAGCTCGGCGAAAGATCGAAGAACCTCGATCACGGCACGATGGTCCCGCTGTGGTTCATCACGCAGAAGTATAAAGATTTTAAGCTGGTTAGATGCGGCCTGTCGGGCTTCGGACTCACCGATCATTACAGGCTCGGAAAGATCATGAAGCAGGCGATCGACGAGCTCGGACGCAAAACGGTGATCGTCGCGAGCGGCGACCTCTCGCATAAATTAAAAGCGAGCGGCCCTTACGGCTTCGCGCCCGAAGGACCGCAGTATGACGAACGGATCATGGATGTCTGCGGAAGAGCGGCGTTCGGGGAACTGTTTGATTTTGATTCGGATTTCTGTGATAAAGCAGCCGAAAGCGGGCACAGATCGTTCGTGATAATGGCCGGAGCTTTTGACGGAATGGCTGTAAAAGCGGAGAAACTCTCACATCAGGATGTGACCGGAGTCGGCTACGGGATCTGCATTTTCAGGCCCGAAGGACCGGATGAGAGCAGGCATTTTCTGAAGAGCTATATCGAGAATGCAGAAGCCGGGCTCGATGACGCGGCGATGAGTAAGGATCCGTACGTGAGGCTCGCGTATAAGACGATCTATGAATACATACTTTGGCACCGGAAGATAGCGATACCCGACGATCTGCCCGCGGAGATGAGGCGGCAGCAGGCCGGCACCTTTGTTTCGATCCACAAGAACGGCGATCTGAGAGGCTGCATCGGAACCACGGGGCCCACGACCGCGTGCATTGCGCAGGAGATCATCAACAACGCGATCAGCGCCTCGACCGAGGACCCGCGCTTTAATCCGATCACGCCCGATGAACTGAAGAGTCTCGAGATAAATGTCGATGTGCTCGGAACGCCGGAAAGCATTGAGTCTCCGAAGGAACTTGATGTAAAGCGCTACGGAGTGATCGTTTCATGCGGAGGCAGGAGAGGTTTACTGCTTCCCGATCTGGACGGCGTGGATTCCGTGGAACAGCAGATATCGATCGCGATGCAGAAGGGCGGGATCAGACCCGGCGAGAAGATCAGGCTGCAGAGATTTGAGGTTGTAAGGCATGTGTGATACAATAAATAAAAAAGCAGCAGGTAAGGAAACAAATGAAGAAACGCATATTGGCAATACTTTTATTGCTCTTTATCATATTTGAAGCCGCCGTCGGGCAGAGCGTCCGCGTCAGCGCGGATGACGATGCCGGGATCATCTGGCCCACGGGACCGGAGATCACCGCGGACGGCGCGATCGTTGTCGAGGCGACGACCGGCAGCATTTTGTATGAGAAGAACATTTACGAGAAGTTCTTCCCGGCCAGCACGACGAAGATACTGACCACGCTGGTGGCGCTCGAGAACAGCGAACTGAACGAGATCGTGACCGTGAGCTACGCGGAGGACAATTATGTTTCGAAGACGAGCTCGCGTATGGGCCTGGTCGAGGGCGAGCAGATCACGATGGAGCAGGCGCTCTACGGAATCATGCTTGAGTCCGCGAACGAAGGAACATACGCGGTCGGTGAGCATGTCGGCGGCTCGATCGCGAGATTCATCAAGATGATGAACGCGAAGGCGAAGTCGCTCGGCTGCGTTAATTCGAATTTCGCGAATTCCCACGGACTTCATGACGAGGACCATTATACATGTCCTTACGATATGGCGCTCATCGCGCGCGCCGCTTACCAGAACGAGGCCTTCATGAAGATCACGGGAACCGCGACCTACGCGATGCCCGCGACCAACAAGAACGAGGCGAAGCTGCTCACGAACCATCACTGGTTCCTGAACAAGACGATGAAGTACGACTACTGCATCGGCGGCAAGACCGGCGCGACCACGCAGGCCGGATACGCGCTCGTGACCTACGCGAAGAAAGACGGAATGACCATCATTTCCGTCGTGATGCACGATGAGACCTGGGCAAAGGTTTATACCGATTCGAAGACTTTGCTCGATTACTGCTTTGACAATTTCAAAACCTACAGGATGAGCGATCTGGCCGGCAGCAGCACGGATATCCCGTCGCTGTTCTCGGGTGAGATCGACGAGTTCAATGAGGACCGTGAGAGCGTGCTCCACGGCGGCGGAGAGGGCGGACTGGTCATTCTCCCGGACGCCGTGACTCCGGGCGATACGGTCAAAAGGATCGATTACAACGCCGACGCGGATATAGATCACGGAGACAATGTCATCGGCACCATCTCATATACCTATGGCGATAAGATCATCGGGATGGCGGATATTGTCTATTACAATTCTTCGGACGCCATGAACGAGGCGGCTTTTTCAAAGCGCTGGCCCGGATTCATGATCCCGGTCGATGTGGCGTTTGAGGGTATCGACATCAGCACACTGTCGATGTCAAAAAAGAAGAGCACCGAGCTGCCTTCGCTCTCTGATCTGATCGATCTGGAGAAGGCGGCGCCCGTGGCGGTCGGAGTAGGCATCGGTTCGTTCGCGCTGCTGGTGGGACTTCTGGTTCTCCTGCTCACGAGGAAGAAACGCAGATAGGCCGGGGAATGTACGTATACGGGCCGGTGCTCGTCGGGAGGTCTGCAGCGGAACATTGAACAGGATGGTTGATATATGATTTTCGAGACACATGCGCATTATGACGATGACGCGTTTAATGATGACCGGGACGTTGTGATCGGAGGGCTGCAGGCAGCAGGCATCGCACGCGCGGTCAATATCGGCGCTGATATGGCGAGCTCACGCAGGAGCGCGGAACTGGCCCGGAAATATGAATTTATATATGCCGCGGTCGGGGTACATCCGGATAACGCGGGGGAACTTGTACAGTATGACGGCCCTGTGAATGATGAGGGTGAAACGGAGCGCATGACTGCCGATCCCGAGAAGAATCTGTCGGAATTGAGAGAAATGGCAAAGGCTGCCAAGGTCATCGCGATCGGCGAGATAGGGCTCGACTATCACTGGGATGTTTACCCGCGTGAGGTGCAGAAAGAAGCATTTATAAAGCAATGGGAGCTGGCGACAGAGCTGGGTCTCCCGATAGAGATACACAGCCGCGACGCCGCGGAGGATACGATGAATATCGTGCGTGAGATGTACGCCCGCGAGCAAAAGGCGGGCAGAGAGCTGCGCGCTGACATGCACTGTTATTCGTACAGCCCCGAACAGGCGGAGGAATATGTGAAGATGGGACTTTACTTCGGCATCGGCGGAGTATTGACCTTTAAGAACGCGAAGAAGCTGCGCGAAGTGGTGGAACTGGTCCCGGCTGAGAAGCTTCTGCTTGAAACCGACTGTCCTTATCTCGCCCCCGAACCGCATCGCGGACAGCGCAACAACAGCGCTTATCTGCATTCGGTGGCCGCGGAGATCGCGAGGATAAAGGGGCTTTCCGAGGCAGAGGTTGAGGATATGACATACGCGAACGCGTGCAGGTTTTTTGCCATCATCGATCAGAGAGAAAGGACATGAAATATGGCATACTTGGGAGATCCGAAGAGAACGATCGAGATCCTGAATAAATATCATATCGTTTTCCAGAAGAAGTTCGGCCAGAACTTCCTGATCGACACGCACGTGCTTGATAAGATCATCGCGGCGGCAGGCATCACGAAGGACGATATGGTGCTCGAGATCGGGCCCGGCATCGGAACGATGACGCAGTACCTCTGCGAGAACGCCGGGAAAGTTATCGCGGTCGAGATTGACCGGACACTCGTGCCGATACTGGAGAACGATACATTGTCCGCGTATGACAATTTCAGGATCATCAATGAAGATGTGCTGAAGCTGGACCTGAAGAAGCTGATAGAAGAAGAGAACGGCGGACGCCCGATCAAGGTGGCGGCGAACCTGCCGTATTACATAACCACGCCGATCGTCATGAAGCTGCTCGAGGAGCGGCTGCCGATCGACAATATCACGGTAATGGTACAGAAAGAAGTGGCCGAGCGCATGCAGGCAGTGCCCGGAAGCAAGGATTACGGAGCGCTCTCGCTGGCGGTTCAGTATTACGCCGACGCGTATATCGCGGCCAATGTACCGCCCAACTGCTTCATGCCGAGGCCCAATGTGGGCTCCGCGGTCATCCGCCTGACGCTCCATCCGGAGCCGCCGGTAAAAGTACGCGATGAAAAGCTGATGTTCGCGCTGATCCGCGCTTCATTCAATCAGCGCAGAAAAACGCTGCAGAACGGGATCAACAACTCTCCCGAGCTTGATTTCTCGAAGGAGAGCGTCTCAGCCGCCCTGCAGCAGATGGGTCTTCCCGAAACCGTCAGGGGCGAAGCCCTGACGCTGGAGCAGTTCGCGCAGCTTAGTGACTTACTGGGCAATATATGATAAAAGCCACGGGGACGGTTCTTTTGGTAACGCACTTCGTTACCAAAAGAACCGTCCCAATGGCATTTAGTTAAGCTTTTTCAATGTCTTTTTTTGGTTCAAATATCAGAAGTATGGACCGCCTAACAGAACGTTTATCTAAAAAACGATATCAGGGCATGCTTTTAAGACAGGGCATGCCCTGTCTGCTTTAAGCTATCACTCCGGGCGGTTATGCCCTGTTCGTTAATGGAACATACCTCTTCGACCGTTTCTTTCTGACATATTTCCGTCCTGGTCGTATCGGTGTAAGATGACGTAACAGTTCGTATTTTACCTCGTTATTCTTGATCTTGTGTATCAGATAATCCTTACAAGTGATGACTGCAGCAGACACAGATAACTTATACTGATATTTTGTGTCCTTTTTCTTCACTGTCACACTGTGCACCAAAGACATCGTGAGGTTATATATGATCAGCCTTGCGTAAATCTCCTGGACAATGAAATCCCTGCGGATGCTGTGAAAGCTGTTAAGTGAGACATTGTACTTAAGGACTCTGAAAGAAGTCTCGATCCCCCATCTGAGGCGGTAAAGTTCCTTAATGGTTTCAGCCCTGAATTCATTTTGGGGAAGGTTCGTTATAAGGTATTCATAGTTGCCATCGGCCAGTTTGATCTTTACAAGCCTGAATGACATAGTAAATACGCTTTCCTTATCCTCGGCGGGAATGAAGTCAAAACTTCTGGCTTTTCTGGCAGTAACATATTTCTCAGAACTGCTTTTTACCTTCCTGTAGCTTCTTGTGACATTGATCTCAAGTAAGATGTCAAATGTCTCCGAATCAGGCATCTCAAACCGTTTGAGGAAGAAATCCCCACTATCCGGAGCATTCATCCTCAATACGAAGCACTGCCCCGATTTCAGCAGATGCGCGAGTACATTGAGGGAGAAATAGCCCCTGTCTGCAAGAAAGATGCACTTGCCCGGTACAGGATTCCTTTTGAGGAACTCTATCAATGCAGTTCTTTCGTTATATTCGGCACGTGGTTGCATGATCACATCGGTATATCGCTCCTCAAGGACATCATACATGGCGTTCAAATGCATCTGATGATAACTGACTTCTGGCGTGTTTGAGGCAACAATGGTAGATTCATCGCCGGCGAGAGGGGGAATGTTCACATCCGACCCATCACAGGCAATGATGTGAAAACCGTGGAAAGTACGCTTGAATCCAGTCTGTTTATTTAGTTCCGAGAACAGGAACGGAAAGACGGTATCGTTCAGTTTATCCCGTTGTTGGATAAAGGCTGATCTGGATGGTATGCCGGAGCTGTCACCGCAAAAGAAGGAAATCAGCTCATGGTTCAACGAATGACATTCCAGTGACAGAATAAAACGTATTAGTGCTATAAACGGGCACTTTCTGGTACGCGTGAAGTCAACACCCGGATGTTTGACAAAGGCGGAAAGATTGTCCTTCATTGAATTAATGGTTCCCCAAAACAGTTTTTTGATGTAAGATGCTCTCATAAGTGCGCTCCCTTAAATCGATGCGTGGTGGCTTTATTTAAGGGGCCGGCTTCGCTATGATTCATAGCGAAGCCGGCCGCACTTTTTGAGGACTTTGTCAAGTCCTTTTTTTATTTTCAAAAAAGAGTGACCTTGTTCAGATCACTCTTAAAAATAAACTTTGTCTCTATTGGGAAAATTTCCTTAACTAAATGCCATTGGGACGGTTCTTTTGGTAACGAACTGCGTTACCAAAAGAACCGTCCCCATGTATTCACTTCTTGTCTTTCTTTAACAATGCGTAAATTCCGCCTGCGACCGCAAGTGCTCCGGCCGCGAAACCGAGCGCTTTTTTCGCGTCGGAATTCTTCTTTACGGCAAGCTTGGTATTTATGTAGTTCTGCGTCGCCTCGCGCTTTCTTTCCACGACTGTCGAGGTCTTTGATACCGTGATCTTCGGGGCTGCGGGCTGTACCGAGATCGTGCGCGTGGATCCGGCTGCGGGTGCCTTCACCTCAGGCTGTACTGCAGGCTCGTGCCGCGTAGGTTCGTACGCACTTACGGTTTGCTGTTCCGGCTCTGTTGACGGATGTAACTCCGGCTCACTGCCGTATTCAGACTCCGTTTCGGGCTCTTCCTCCAATGCGTATGCGCTGAGCTCCGATTCCCCTACATTTTCCGCCTCTATGCTGATCGGCTGTGGCTCGGGCTCGTATCCCGCGTCTCCGTAATCGTCCGCTGTCGGCAGATCGAGCTCGATATTACGGTTATCCTCAGTCTCTTCCTCGTCAGTGTCGTCATAGACGGGCTCCTCTGCGGACTCATCGGCTGCTTCAGTGTCATTCTTTCTGCCGTCATACACGAGCTCATAACCGCTCTCGACCGCGATCGTATCGATAGCGCGGATCGTCAGCGTCATGATATCGGCCTCAGGCTCGCCTTCGCATACCGAGAGCACAAGCTGTCCGTCAATGATCCTGATTCCGCTCCTCTGTTCCGAAGTCAGCGTATCCCTGACCATGATCTTCTCATATTCGGTTCCGGGGTTCGCGATCAGGCGCGCGCCTTCCGATGTGAAAGACGCCATGACCTCGTAGCCGCCGTTCTCAAGTTCAAAATAGTAATCCGCCTTATCCGGGCTGATCCTTCCCCACTTATATCCGGTAACTGGATCGATCCTGAGCATGGGATCCGCAAGCGTTCCGTGCGTCGCGTTCTCGGTATTGCTGCTGCGTCTGTCGAGAACATAGCAGGCCTCTCCCGCAAACGCGCCGGTGATCGGAGTGTACGCATTGGCCGCGCAGGAATCAAGCTCAGACTCCTCAACCGCCTGCATCACTACCAGATCGAAATCACGGTAGGACGAATGACCCTCGGTAAATATCCTGAGCTTATAGCCCGTAAAGAGATTCTCGCCGATGATCAGCTCCGCGGAATTCCCGCGTGACTTTCCGCCGATCTCTATGTCATAGCCCTCGGGCAGAGTAAACGTAACCAGTTCAGCGGGCGTCTCGAGCCTTATCAGGAATCGCGAACGCCTCTCGCTCAACGAAACGGTACCGTTATCGCAGCTGACCGGCGATATCTTCATATCGGCGTTATAAGGGATCACAGCCGCTCTCGAAGGCATCGCGACAGCAAGCTTCAGTCTGCAGCCGGGCTCAAACGGTCCTCCCACGAGCGCGTAAAGGCTGTTCGCGTCCGCGGGCGCGGTCGCGTATTCGTACTCTTCACCGTTGATATATATGGTCGTCTTGATCTTATCCAGCGAAGGGATGCGCAGCGCCAGCGTCCCGTAATACTCCCTGTCAAAAAGGATCACGGTCCCGCCGCCGGGCAGCTCGTCCTGCGCCAGGCTGATCTTGTCCGACTCAAGGCGCGAGGGTACATATTTATCTATGATCACTACATCGCAGTCCAGATAAGAATAGCAATCCTCAACAGTAGTTTCGTTCGCCGAAAACTTCAATGCTTTTCCGAAATCCATAGCCTTCTCCTCTTTAATACGGTTTTACCCGATAAACCCACAGACAATGTCATCTCGCATCATCTTTTATTATTTTACAATAGAATCTCGCATTTTTAAAGTGTTTTCGGCCCACCGCGCATAAAAAAGAAAGCCATGGGAAAGCCGTGTCTTTCCCGTGGCTTGTTATTCGAATACGATGCAGTATCAAAGCTCGTCGCGCACCGTCATTACCTTGCTCAGGATGATGTTCAGATTGCCGTTGCGGCATCTGAGCGCGTCGAGGAATTCCTTCTCTTTTACGTCTTTCTTCATGGTCAGATCGTAGTCAAGCTCGTAAAGGCTGCCCATATTTACGGTCTTAACCTTTGTCATCTCGCACTTCTCGGTGAACGCGTCGAAGATATCGTCAAAGAGGCCCTCATAATCAAGATTCTCGGGTATCGTAATGCGCAGATGCTTATCAGCGCCCTTCTCTCCGATGCCCAGCTTAACCATGACAACGGTCACGATAACAACAGCAGCGAGCAGGACCGCAGCTACAGCGACAAATCCGAGCGCCATCGCGGTACCGACAGCGGTCGCGAGGAAAATGCTCGAGATTTCACGCGAATTGCCGGGCTGCGAACGGAAACGGATCAGCGAGAACGCGCCGAGTACGGCGATGCCTGCGCCGATATTGCCGTTTACGAGCATAAGTATGGTCTGGATAACGATCGGGAGCACTACCAGAGTCAGCAGCATGCTCTTTGAATACTGATTCTTATAACTGTGCGCTAGCGCGATTATAGCGCCGAACACAAGGGATATTCCCGAACAAATGAGAAATTCGCTTGCGGTTACTCCCGCAGCTGATGAAATAATACTGTCAAACATGATGAACACCTCCTGTTATGCTTCAGCTTCCCGCCTTATTCATGTGCCTTTCTTTTCTCGAGCGCGCCGCGTCTAAAGCGACCACGTCGTTTGCGGGATCAAAATACTTTTTATGGTTGTTAACCGCGCTCATATAGAGTTCGGGGTGATCCTTATAATAGCTTCCGTACTTGGAAATGCTCACGGGGAACAACTCCATGTCAGAAAGCAGTCTTGACATCCAGAACGGCATCGCTCCGGGGATCTTGATCTCCATGAGCGTCATGTTCTCGGGGATAACACTCTCTCCGACCGCGCCGTCCGTCAGGTTCAGCTGCTTATATCTGGCTCTGATATTGCGGTCGAGTGTAAGTCTGAATTCAGGTTCCCTTATCCCGGCATAGGCTCTTCTGTCATAAGCCAGGTAAACAGCGGGCTGCACGGGATTTGTCTTTAAGAACCAGTCGAGCTCACGCATGATCTGTGTGTCGATCTGCGGATGGATTCCCCTGTAAAGGTAATCCTCGGCTTCGGCAAGACTCATCTCCGCCCTTCTTTTGTATACAACGCCGTCATACTTCTTTTTGATCTCAACGAAGGCCCTGTGGCTGCCGTCCGCCGGAACGCCGTAGGTTCTGAGTCTGAGCTTCTCCTTGTAAACGGGCTTTTCTATGGAATTCCTTATAAGGTCGTAATCCGGAGTATCAAAATATATATTGCAGATCGTGCACTCGCCGTACTGGTCGAGCTTCATCCTGCCTTCGATCTTTTTCAGAAAGACTTCTTCCTGCTCGCGTGTCATCAGGTATTTCTTCTCATATCTTTTGAACACTGTCTGAGATGCCATAGCCTCACCTCCGTTCCGTTAATAATGCCATTACGATTTTATTGTCTTACGATCGATCTGTAAAGCATAATATCATCCTTTTGTGTGCAAATCTTGTGAAAACGGTGAACTAATTGTGAAAAAAAGGGACATCACCCGAAGGTAATGTCCCTTATAAAAGGTCGTATATTCAATTATTTAACAGTGATACGTCCCTGAGGCTTAGCGTAATCGGATCCGATAGTTCCGCCGAGCTTCTCAAGAACATAATCCATAAGCGCCTGGTCAAGAGTGATACCGGTATCAAGATAAGCAGATGCTGCCTTGAATACATAGTAGGTATCTCCGCCTGCTGCAACGAAGTTGTTCGTGATCACTGCATATGTATCAGTCTTGCTGAATTTCTTTCCATTGATGCTGTCAATCGAAACACGTGTGATCTTCGAAGGTCCGTAATATGTGGAGCCGGGATATGTCTCGGCATTTGCCTTATATGCCTTTGTAGTATCAATAGTAAACTTAATGCCCGAAACCTGAGGGAATCCGCCCACTGCGTTAGGGCAATCGAAGCAGGATGCCTCAAGAGCTTCAAGAAGCTCAGCACCTGTCACGTAAACAACCGTTACTGTGTTACCAAAAGGAAGAACGGTATATAACTGCTTCTTGGTAATATCTCCGGCCGGAACCGAAGCGCGGATGCCGCCGCCGTTTGTAATTGCAAGGATATGATCCTCATCAACAGTTACAAGGCTGTCCTTGTCCTTTAATACTGCCGCAAGCATTGCGTCGGTGATCAGATCGCCAAGGTTTGTCTCTTCGGTTCTGTTTCCGGGAGCTTTATCGCCGTTTAAGTCAACTTCCGACTTACCGAATACTACGCCGTAAAGTTCGTTAATCTTGTTGGTATATTTATTGGTTTTCTTCGCAACAAGCTTGGAAGTGGGAAGAGTCTCGTCAACCGCGATAAGGTAGTTGTCTTCGATCTTCTTGGTCTTGTTGTCGATAACGATAACGCCGATATTCTTTAATTCGGTACCGGTCGACTGGATCTTCTCGCCGTTAGGACCTGCTTCCATAACAGTATGCGAATGTCCATCGATAATGAAATCGATTCCTGTTGTGTTCTTAGCAAGATCGTAAGAAGTATTGGGCTCTGAGGAAGCATCAACACCAAGGTGTGAAAGACAGATGATAACATCAGACTTCTTCGCAAGTTCATCAACCTGAGCCTGTGCGCATGCATACAGATCTTTGCCTGCTACAAACTTAAGTCCTTCGATAAGAGCAGGATTTGTCTTTGTCTGAGCCTCAGGAGTCTCCAGACCGAAGAAACCGATCTTAAGGCCTGACTTGGTCTTATAAACATCATTAGCTTTGCAGCCTTCGAGGATCTTTCCATTCTCATCGAATACATCAGCGCAAAGAACCGTGAACTTAGCCTTCTTAAGGTTCTTCTTCAGCTGAGGCCATCCATAGTCAAACTCATGATTGCCGAGAGTGGCGTAATCATAATGCGCTCTGTTCATGATCTTGATCGCGCTGAGTCCCTTATAAACGCTGACTTCAGGCTGTCCCTGTGAATAGTCGCCCGCATCAACGAGAATAACTTCCGCGCCGGCTCTTTCGTAAGTGGCTTTCAATGCCTTCGTGTACGTGTAGCCTGCAATTTTACCGTGAACGTCATTTGTGTGAAGAATGACGGTCTTGCCCTTAAAATTCACATCGGGATCATAGGTTGCTGCCCGCGATACATTAGCGGGAACAAGCATAGCAATGATCAGGGCAAATGCACACAGTCTTGCTAAAAACTTTTTCATTATATACTCCTCCACAAAATATATTTTGTCCCTTTCGGAACAGAAAATATTATAGCACTTTTTACCCTTTTTTACAAACCCGATTTTGGGGGATTGACATATTATTTACCATTTATTTTTGCGATGATATTGGGCAGTTCGGAGTCCACAACATCGTTCTCGAGCTGGCAGGTTCCGGCATTCTTGTGGCCGCCTCCGCCATAGCTTAAGCAGAGCTCGCCGATATCGAAATCGGAGGATCTGTTAATGATGGATTTACCGATCATTACGGCGGTATTCTGCTTCTTGAAGCCCCATGCCACATGGATTGAGATCTGAGTCTCGGGATACATCGCGTAAACATAGAATCTGTTGCCCGCGTAAATGGTCTCCTCCTCGCGCAGATCGATCACGACAACCTTATCGTGAACCTTCGCAATGCGCTCAAGCTGCGCCTTGAAGAGCTCCTGCTGCTCGAAATACAGATCGACTCTTTCCTTAACATCGGGAAGAGCGAGAACCTCATCGATCGAATGCTCTACGCAGTAGTCGATCAGCTCCATCATCAGGTCATAGTTGGAAATGCGGAAATCATGGAATCTTCCGAGACCGGTACGGGCATCCATCAGGAAGTTTAAGAGTACCCATCCTGTAGGATTAAGGATCTCTTCCTTCGTGAAGTCAGCGCTGTCGCCCTTATCAACAGCCCACATGATCTCTTCGGATACGCGCGCGAAACGCTCTTTGCCGCCGTAGTACTCATATACTACGCGAGCAGCGCTCTTCGCGGTGCCGTTAATGATATATTTCTCTTTCGCGCCGGGAATGTTCGCGGTTCTGATAAGCTCGCTCTCGTGGTGGTCGAACGCAAGTCCTACTCTGGGATCAAAAGGCAGGTTTGTCGTGATATCGTTCGCGGACAGCTCTACCTTACCGTCCTGGACATCCTTGGGATGTACAAATTTGATCTCTTCGATCTCGCCGATCTCCTTCAGGAGCATCGCGCATACAAGTCCGTCAAAATCGCTTCTCGTAACAAGTCTTTTTGCCATATTTTTCTCCTCTTCCGTGATAATTTGCCGTTTGCGGGCGACTGCGAACGCCCCCGTCCCGACCTGATTTTAATTATACAACGGAGGCGGTGAAATGAAAATACCACGGCAAATAAAAATCCGCCTTCCGATCTTCGGAAGGCGGATTGCTCTTTGCTGCACAATAAGCCGGGTTCTGTATTAAACGATCATCTTTCTTGACTGTCCGTTACCGGACAGCTCCTCTGTCACCTTGCGATGGCAGAACGCAACCTACCCGGAGACGCGACGGGCCGCCGCATGGTCTCCTGTTTGGTCTTGCTTCGAGTGGGGTTTACACAGCACGGACCCGTTACCGGGCCGCCGGTGGTCTCTTACACCGCCATTCCACCCTTACCAAGCAGAGTTACGTTCACGTAACCTGCGTCGCCGCGAAAGCAGAGTTGCGTTTACGCAACCTGCGAAAGCGGTCCAAGCGTGTTGCGTAAGCGCAACCCTGCTTGGCGGTATCATTTCTGTTGCACTTTCCTTGGGGTCTCCCCCACCGGACGTTATCCGGCACTCTGCCCTGTGAAGCCCGGACTTTCCTCACGGCCGGTCACCACCGGCCGCGCGATCGTCTCTCATGGCATATTTATATTTGTTTTTCCCATTCAGTAATAATTTCATAACACTTTTTTAAAGTATCAATCCGGATGGAGAAACTCAAATCATAAAGGCTCCCTGCCTCCCATTCCGTTATAGCATTGGAATGATCTTTTATATACTCAGGGATTATAATATCAATTCCTTCTGCTTCAGCATATTCCATAAGACGGCT
>JAFZKM010000188.1 GCA_017553665.1 Lachnospiraceae bacterium | reverse complement strand
ATCTTGCCCTGTATTCGGGCTCGTAGTCCGCGAGCGTCCGGTTAAGCGTTACGATGACGATATCCAGGCAGGTCTGCTTCTCCGCGTCACGGATAAATGCCTCGAGTTCGTCTTCCTGCTCCTTTGTCAGCATATCGGCGTTGTCAAATACTCTCCGGTCGCCGTAAACGCGCTCGGTATTGGGGCTGTCATAATAATTGCTGGGCTTATTCTTCTCACGGATGTAAAAGAACAGGAACAGTCCGACGAGCACCATGACTATGATAAAACCGACGATAAAATGTCTGAGATACTGCTTTAAGCTTGCACCGAAATCCTTCATCACAACACCTCCAGCAGCAGAATTATCATGACCATAACGGCATAGATGATCCCTCCGAAGGTCAGCGCGTAAAGCAGCACCTTACGCTTTGAGATCGGCGTTTCTCCTATGACCTTTCCGTTCTGGCCGTTCACATAGAACATGTAATCCTTTCCGCCCCATTTGTAGTCATAGACCCATACGGGGAAGAGCGCGAAATCTACCGGTCCGTCCGCGAGGCTTACGCTCTCGGTCCTGGGATTGAGAGACGCGTAGCCCGAAAGAGAATCGCGAAGCAGCTGGCTTGCGCTGTTCTTTGCCTTTTCCCTCGCGCGTTCCGCGTACGCGTCCGCGGTATTGTTGTATATCTCGCCGAAGAAGCCCGAAAGATATCTCGGGTCAAATGCTGTCAATGCCTCGTACTGATAGGGCTCGACAAGGTCCATCCTATAGTCGGGCATTTCTTCCGAAGCGTCCGCGGGAACATTGTCATAAGTCACATCCATCACACGTTCAACATCGTAATACGAGGTCTCGGTACAGTCGTAATTGCCCTCGCGCCACTTCCTGACCGTGGTGCCCGTTCCGTTGAAAATGCCTCTCGCGCTGAAATCATACAGGAAAAAGGGCACATAGCGTCCCTCCATATCGCCGAGCGTTCTTTCGCTCAGGAACGATATGGGCGTAAATATCCTCTTTTTGAATTCCTTCTCCATCGCTTCGACGGCCTGCTTCTTGCCGAGCTTGAACGGGATGATCTCGTCCGGCTTGAACTCATTCCGCACTCTCTCGTCAAAGATCAGATAGTTGCCGCAGAACGGGCATTTTGAAGCGCTCACGAACTGTCCGACCGTGATCTCGGCGCCGCAGGAAGCACAGGTGGTCAGAGACTTGTCGCCGGTCTCATATTCGCAGTCGAGTCCTTCGCAGAAGGAACAGTACATCTGCTGTCTTTCGGGCGAGAACACCATGTACCCGCCGCAATTTCTGCACTTGAAAGTCATAAGTCATACCCCCCGGGAACATTATACCACAGACTCCGTGTAAAACCCCTTGTTTTTTGCGAAATAAAAAAGGTCCTTCGTATTTCGAAAGACCTTTTTCAAAAACATTCAGTTCAGAATGTACGCGAAAGCAAAATATCTATTCTGGTTCCGAGTTCCTCTCTCGAGGTTACTTCGAAGTATCCGCCGTGCTTGTCGATGATCCATTTCGCTATCGAAAGTCCAAGTCCCGTGCCGTTGTAGGTGCGGGCCTCGTCGGCTCTGTAGAAGCGCTCGAACATGTGCGCGACGTCGTTTTCCTTCATTCCGATACCGGCATCCTGGACTCTCAGATAAACCGCATTGTCCGGGCGGACGCCGACTCCGAGAAGGATCTCGTCCTTCTCTTTGGTGTATTTCGCCGCATTGTCCACGAGGATGCGGACCGCCTGCTTTAAGAGGCCTTCGTCACCGTTGACCAGCACATCCTCCTCGGGAAGGTTCAGTCTGTAGATATGCTTCTCATCGATCATCAGCGACTCTTCGTAAACCTCGCTCATCAGCATGTTCAGACTGACGGGAGCGATCGTAAGCTGGGTCCTGCCCGCGTCGCCGCGTGCCAGGAACAGCAGCTGCTCCACAAGATGCTTCATGTTCTCGGACTCGTTCTGGATCGCGGTGATCGACTCATCGAGAACCTTCTCGTCCTCACGGCCCCAGCGCGCGAGCATGTTCGCGTAACCCTGGATGACCGCTATGGGAGTTCTGAGCTCATGGGAAGCGTCGTTGACGAATCTCGCCTGCTGCTTGTTGTTCTCCCTGATGCGGATGAGCAGCGAATTCATGGCCTTCTCGATCCCTATCAGATCCTCGTCGCCGAGCGAGATAAGCTGCTCGTCATCGGGCGCGAGGCTGTTGATCTTGTTCTCGAGAAGCCTGTATTTCTCATCCGAAAGATCGTATTTATTGTCGGAAAGATCGATCCTTGCCAGCTCGTCGGCCTTCGCGGCCAGATTATCGAGCGGCTTTAATACTCTCTTTACCGAGGAATTCTCAAAAGGATAGCTCGCCCAGTGCATAAGCATCTGGATCAGGAAGATCACGATCGCGGTATAGATGATAACGCCCGCGTATTTGAACGGATAGGCCGAAACTATCACCGTTCCGGACTCCGGATCGGTAACCTGATACCTGACCGAAGCCAGTCTGTCCGAAAACGGATATCTGCCTCCGAGCTCTTCGTAGCGCTCTTGATCAAACTCCATTGAATAATCGTTTTCGCGCACCGCGATCTCTCCGGTCGCGGCGAATTCCAGCACCAGGAGCCAGGTCGCGAAAATAACAAAAAGGACAAGTATATCCTTGCCGAAGCTCGCGCTGATCTTCTTGCGGACCCGGCGCAGGGCCAGTCTGTGGCTGATGGACTTGACCTTTTTGCTCTGATTGCCGCTTGCGGCTTTTTTACTCCGATTTGATGACATAGCCCACTCCTCTGACGGTCTGGATCATCTTCACTCCGAAAACCTCATCTATCTTTGTCCTTAAGAAACGGACGTAAACATCGACAACATTGGTCTCGCCCACATAATCGTAGCCGCAGACCTTTTCAAGGAGGGTCTCTCTCGACAGAACGATGTCCCTGTTCTGAAGAAGGACCTTCAGCATTATAAACTCCCTGTTGGTGAGCGTGATCTCCTGACCGGAATAAGTCACACGATGCTTCGGATCGTCGAGCACCAGACCCTTCCAGGTAAATACGCCCTCCTGCGCCTGTTCTCCGTCCCGGGAAGCCGCAGCGCTCCCGTGAAGCTTGAGCGCTACGCGGATCCTCGCCAGGAGTTCTTCAATGGCAAAGGGTTTTGTTATATAGTCAACCGCGCCGGCGTCAAGCCCCGCGACTTTGTCCATAACGGCGTCTCTTGCCGTAAGAAGGATAACGGGCGTGGAATGAGTCTTCCCGAGGCGCCTCAGCACCTCCAGCCCGTTAAGCTCGGGCAGCATGATGTCGAGAAGAATAAGGCTGAAATCATTGTTTTCCGCCATTTCGAGCCCGGTACGCCCGTTGAATGCCTTGCTGACCTGATAACCCTCATGTATCAGCTCCAGTTCAATGAATCTTGCCAGTTTTTCTTCGTCTTCCACGATAAGAATGTGTTCGTTCATCATGCCTTCCTTTTCTTTTGCATTAGATTAAAGCTTATTGTATTCGTTAACGACCTTGTCCTTAACCTGCTCGGCAAGATTGCCGGCCTTGTCGCAAACATTGTTTGCTGCCTTCATCTCGTCCTGACCCTCAAATGAGTACTTGCAGTCAAGGAACAGTGATACGAGAACCGCGATGATCGCTGCGTACCATGCAAAGAGTACGATAAGGATAGCCGCGAGGATCGGGATCCTCATGATCCTTTCACCCTTACGGTCGATCGCGAGATAGTTAACAGTGCTCTTATGGAAGAGGGCCTTTACCTTATCTCCGAAGGTTCTGCCGTCGCCCTGTGCCGCGCCGCGCTGCGCGTTCTGATCATAGCCCGCGTTGTACTGCGCCTGAGCGTTCTGCTGCTCCGCGGTGTATGCGGTGTTGTAGCTCGCGCTGCCCTGCTGGCGGGTCTTGCCCTCACGCTCAAGAAGGATCATTGCGTCAAGGATGTCGCCGTTGCTTCTGTCAAGCGCGTCCTTCGCTTCCTCGTAGCTAACGTTTGCTCTCTCTCTTAACTTATCAACTTTCTCAAACATATCCATAATTCTTTAACCAACCTTTCTGTGATCTGCTCTGTGTATTTATGTTCGTTGTTTTGTCTGCGTCATTGGCCTGTTGACAATGAACACTTTACCAGAGCTTTCTTAACCGGTCTTTTAAGGCAGATTAAAAAAAGATTAAAAAATCAATTAACGGTTAAAACACCTTTCAGATCGGCGATCGCGCCTCTCGGGCAGTTCACGGCGCACATTCCGCAGGAAAGACAAAGATCATCCTTAATATGCGCAAGGCTGTCCTCAACCTTTATCGCGCCCGCCGTACAGTTCTTCGCGCAGATCCCGCATCCGATGCAGGATGTGCTGCACTTTTTGCGCGCCGCCGCGCCGGGCTCTTTGTTCGAGCATGTGACGACGATCGTATTGGCGATCTCGTGTATATGAATGACCTCACGCGGACATATCTTAACACATTTTCCGCAGGCCATACAGCGTTCCGCGTCAATGACCGCCACGCCCGCTGCGCTTAAGCTTACCGCTCCGAAGGGACAGGCCTCGACACACTGTCCGCAGCCCACGCAGCCGAAACGGCAGGGATCGGTCAGTTCCACCGCGCAGTTCGGGTTGCAGGCAACATACGCCGCTTTATAAGGGAACTTTTTGCTCGCCATAATGATCTCCTTTTGTATTCACGCTTCATCCGCGCTTCCGCTCGTAAGGATTTCCCTTTACAGGAAGCTCGAAGCTTCTTACGCCGTCCAGTCTGTAATACGCGTCGGCGATCGCGGGCGCGGTCGGGATCGATGTGATCTCGCCGATGCCTATGGCGCCTCCGGCAACCTTGAGTCCGGGCTTGTCCACAACTATCGCCTTGATCTCGGGTATCTCATGTGCCCTGAAGAGTCCGAGCGAACCGTATTTGTCAATGGGCCTGCAGTTTTCATCGATCGGATATTGCTCGGTAAGAGCGTATCCCATGCTCATTACAACACCGCCCTCTATCTGGCCTTCTACCGAAAGCGGATTGACCGCTTTGCCGACATCATGCGCCGCGACAAACTTCTCGATCTTTCTGGTCTTCGGATCGAGGATGCACATCTGCGTGGCATAACCGTATGCCACGTGAGAAACGGGGTTCGGTACATTCGCGCCGAGCGGATCGGTCTTCGCAAGATACTCTCCGTAGAATTCCTGCCCGACGAGATCCTTCAGCTTCTTTCCCTTCTTCGCCTCCATCAGCTTTTCGCAGGCCCTGCGCGTCGCCTCTCCGGTGATCATAGTCTGGCGCGATCCGGAGGTATCGCCCGAATCCGGCGCGATCCAGGTATTGCTTTGTTCGTAGACAATGTCCTCACGCCTGATATCCGTATTCGTCACGACAACCTGTACGAGCACGGTGCCCAGACCCTGTCCGATGCAGGATGCTCCGGAATATATATGAACCTTATTGTCTTTTTCGATTATCAGCTTCGCGCGTCCCCAGTCGGGAAGGCCTACGCCGACGCCCGCGTTCTTCATCGCGCAGGCAATACCGACGAGCTTCCCGGAAGCCATCGCCGCGTCGTAATCGGGTTTGATCGCCTCGAGCGTTTCCACAAGTCCCGTCGACTCATCGACTATCTGACCGTTCGGAAGCACTCCGCCGGGCCTGATCGCGTTCCGCATGCGGATCTCCCACGCGGAAATCCCGATCTTTTCGGCCATCATATTGAGCAGAGTCTCGGTCGCGAAGCAGGTCTGGGTAACTCCGAAGCCCCTGAACGCGCCCGCTGGCGGATTGTTCGTATAATAAGCGGTTCCTTCGATCTCAAAGTTCT
>JAFZKM010000020.1 GCA_017553665.1 Lachnospiraceae bacterium | reverse complement strand
GGAGCAAATACGATCGCGCGGAAAGCATCAAACGTATCACTGTACTGATTTCGAACGGAGTAGATCACTGTTATGAAACGAAGACTGGAAGTATCGGAGCTTATATTCAAGATAATAAGCTACCTTCTTTTGACAATATTCGCTCTCAGCTGCCTGTATCCCTTTGTATATGCGATATCGGCCGCGGTCAGCGGAAGATATTATGTGGAATATAACCAGGTCGTGCTGTTCGCGAAGGGCGTGCAGTTTGACGCGTTTAAACAGATGTTTTCGAGCAATCTGTTCTGGAACGCGTATTCAAACACACTGTTCCTGACATTCTACGGAACGCTCTGGTCGCTCGGGATCTCGATCCTCGGCGCGTACGCGCTTTCAAAAAAGCGCCTGCTTTTCCGCAAAACCTTCAACTTTTTCCTGGTATTCACGATGTGGTTCTCCGCGGGCATGGTTCCCCAGTACCTGAATTACATCAATACCAAGAAGGTATTCAATTCGGTCGGGATCATGGATGACAAATGGCTCGTAGTCATCGCGATGGGTATGGCGGCCATGAACATCATCCTGCTGCGAAACGCCTTCGAGGGCGTGCCCTCGGAGATAGAAGAGGCGGCCATCGTGGACGGAGCTACGGAGTTCCAGGTCCTGAACAGAGTTTACATTCCCATGAGCAAGTCGACGATCGCGACGGTAGCGCTGTTCTTCGGAATCTCGCGCTGGAACGGATATTTCTGGGCCAGACAGATGATCTCGGATTCGAACGAGCATCCGCTGCAGGTATTTGTAAGACTTAAGCTCGAGGAATACACCGATGCCGAGCTTATGGCGGGCTGGAACAAGAGTTACGCTTCGGATTCGGTCATCTACGCATTGATCGTCTGCTCGATCATCCCTATCTTAGTTATTTATCCCTTCATACAGAAGTATTTTGCGAAGGGCGTAAATATGGGCGGCGTCAAGGAATAAGACGCGGCCGTAAACATCTATCACAGGAGGAATTTTTATGAAAAAGCTTGAAAAAGTCATCGCGCTGTTACTTGCGGCAGTAATGACATTCTCGCTCGCTGCATGCGGCAAGAAGAGCGGAGGGGAAACACCCACCACAGCACCCACACAGGCAGCTGCTACCACAGCACCTACACAGGCTGTAAGCTCGGGTGACGAGAACTTCTCGGGAACCGGTACCGACATTACCGAAACCATCGAAGCGGATAAGCTCACATTCAAAGAGGGCACCGTTCTCCGCATGGCATGCGGTTACAACAACACCAAGACAGGTATCTCGATGGATTCCGAAACAGCAGGCGAAGGCATCACACTTGCCGACGGCGTTACTTATCATGCCGGCGATTTAAAGCCTACCTGGGTTGAGCTTCAGAAGCGCCTCGGTATGGTATTTGAGGACAAGTGGACCGGCGCAGGTTCGGCTTCCAAGGAATTTGATTACTGGAAAGAGCAGCTCGACCAGGTTGACATGGTTGCGGGCGCAGCAGGAAACCTTTCCGAGTACGGTCAGTCCGGCTACCTTGTAAACCTTGCCGATTATCTTGATCTTATGCCTAACTTCAAGGCTTACCTTGATTCGAACGCTATCGTTCGTCTCTCGATCACCGGTTCCGTTACCGGCGACAACGCGGGCGCTATCTACTTCTCACCTTACTTCGACGGTGTAGACGATATCGAGCGTATGCCCCTTATGAGAACCGACTGGGTTGTTAAGCTTCTTGACGGCGACGGCGCTTTCACGGCGGCAGCCAGCGGGCAGACCGCAGCTTACGCTTACGAGCCTTACATGCCTATATCGGGCAAGGTTACCGTTGACGTTGCAAGCCTTGACGGAACAAAGGTTGAGACCGTTACAAAGGATTACGACGCGGCAGGCAACATCGTTGCGAACATGAACGCGGCAGGCAGCATGAGCGGCGTAGACGCTGTCAACATGCTCCGCAACTACATTGATACAGCTTACAACGGATACTACGGAACCGCTCGTTCGAACCTCTTCATCGGCCAGAACGCTGCCTGGGACGCAGACGAGCTTGTAGCTCTTCTCCGCTGCGTAGTAGCAAACGCTCAGACACTTAACGGCACCGATACCGTTCAGGGCCTCTTCTCACGTGAGGACGCCAACAATCAGCGCCGTGTAGATATGTTCAAGCTTGCAGGAATCCTCTTCGGCGTACGCGGACTTGAGTCCAGACAGGATTACCTCTACCTCGGAACCGACGGTCTCCTTCATGACGCCCGCGGCGAGGAAGAGACCTATGTCGCTCTTGAGAGAATGAACGCGCTCGCAAAGGAAGGCCTTATTTCCAAGTCATATCTTGAGCAGTCCGATGAGAAGTCTTCGACAATGCTCGAGAACGACCTTGGCTTCATGAGCTACGACTACAACCAGACTCAGACCCTCATGAACGAGACCAAGCTTCAGGACGGCGAGAAGTACATGGCTGTTATGGTTCCCGTAGCGCGCTGGTATGACGGAACAAATGCTGACGGCGTTTACATGAGATTTACAGAGTCATGGCGTTCGGTTAAGACCGACGGATGGGCTATTTCAAAGGCAGGCGTAGGCGATGATCAGGACAAGCTTTACGCAGCTCTTAAGCTCATTGACTACGCATACAGCAGAGACGGCATGATCCTCATGTCATACGGTCCCGACGCATTCATCAAGACCAACTCTGACGGTAGCTATGTAACATTCAACTTCAACGGAACAGAGATGCCCGTTATCGCGGACGCTACCTATGCTGAGCTCTGGGAGAAGGCAGGCGGAAACTACACCAACTACGCACGTTTCTATCTCGGATCTACCCTGAGCTTCGTAAAGAGCCAGGCATTCGAGTATCAGTGCACACATGCGGTAGGCAAAGAGGGCGCAGGCAATATCTCGACCGCTATCGGTCTCGGCCTCATCAAGCATCCCATCCTTGCAGTAACCGACAACGCATGGTATACATCGATCCCTACCGTTCTTCCCACCACAAAGGTTGAGAACGAAGAGATCAAGACTCTTACCGATCTTACCGACAACTTCGCTTCGGCAAAGGATAAGATCAATTACTTCTGCGACATTATCTGCCAGGGATATTCGGGTGAAGGCAAGTCCTCCAGAGCCGAGATCCTCAGCAGTGTAACCGGAACCTGGAACAACGGCCTCTATCTTGATGACAAGCAGGCGGCTTGGGACAGACTCATTGATTACTACAACGCAAATAAATAATTCTTAAAGCAATATCTATTTCGGGTGGGAGGGGCCAAACCCTCCTGCCCGGTTATGTAAAAAGCTGTTTTGGAGGAATCCTATGTATAAGAAACAGATGAAATTCCAGAAGATCATATGCTATGTTGTCCTGATCGCGGGCGCGCTGGCGTTTTTCTATTCGCTGGGCCTGCTCACCGATCTGTACGACAGCCTTTACAGCATGATGCCCGAGCCTCTCGATCCTTCGCAGGACCGTGTGGCGGGAGCCAGGATCTTCTACGATATGCAGGACTTCAACAGGCTTTTCACAAAGGTTACCATCGTACTCATTCTTCTGGGCGTATTCAATCTCATTATGAATACCCACACCCGCAGGCGCTATTACATCGGCAATTACATTTCGATCGCGCTCTGCACTGTAGCCGATATCGCGGCTTCGATATGGGCCCGCGGAAAGATAATGGCTTATAAGACTCAATACCTTACCGGCGTGGATTTTGAAAAACTCAAGACCGTTGCCGAAAGGAGAAAAACCTACTACACAGACTCTACATTCTGGTTTGACGCGGCCAACTACGTGCTGGGCTTCGTCATTCTCGCGGCGGTACTTCTTGCCGCGAATCTGATCTGGAAGATAATCGTGACAAAACAGGAAAAGGCACTCATCAAAGCAGGAAAGGAAGCGGCTTAAATGGACGAAAAACAGATCCGCAAGGACAGACTTCGTTATTCCAAGAACAAGACTTCTTCGGGGCTGGCTCTTCTTGCGATATTATTCAATGTATTCTATTTTGTCAGTATTTATAGAACCGATATAGGAAATTATTATTACACCTGGCTGACCGGCGTTTCGATCATATTCAACCTCGTGTTCATGCTTACGGTATTCCTCTGTTCCGAAGGAGTAAAGAACTATCATATGGGCTATTCGGTAACGCTGGTGATCGTGGGCGCGATACAGTTCATCCGTACGCAGATCATCCCGAAAAGGGCATATGAAGCGGTTGTAACTCTGTCGGAAGGAGAGACAAGAGTGATGTCAGCCGCGCAGCATACGAGGATAATCATCTTTCTTGCGGTTTCGGGATCGCTGCTGATCCTGGCCGGGGTCATAGGCATCATAAAGACCTGCGAGCTCAGAGCTTATCAAAAGGAGCTCGAAGCTAAGAGTATCAGCTGACGCATTAACGCAAACAATGGAGAGACGGCAATGGCTAGTTTAAAACTGCAGCATCTTGAAAAGATATATGACAATAAGGTACAGGCAGTATACGATTTCAATCTGGACGTCAAGGACGGAGAACTGATAGTGCTCGTAGGCCCCTCGGGCTGCGGCAAATCGACGACTCTGCGCATGGTGGCCGGACTTGAGGATATTTCGGCGGGAAAGCTGCTGATCGATGACAGGGACATTACGACGATGCCTCCGAAGGACCGCGATATCGCGATGGTATTCCAGAATTACGCGCTGTACGCGCATATGACGGTTTACGAGAACATGGCATTTTCGCTGGTACTTCGCAAGGAAAACAAGAACGTGATCCATCAGAAGGTGCTTGCCGCCGCTGAGATACTCGGACTTACCGATCAGCTCAATAAAAAGCCCGCGCAGCTTTCGGGCGGACAAAGACAGCGTGTCGCGATGGGACGCGCGATCGTGCGTACTCCCAAGGTATTCCTTTTTGACGAGCCGCTCTCGAACCTCGACGCGAAGCTCAGAGGCGCAACAAGACGCGAGATACTGCTGCTTCACAAGAGACTTAAGGCTACGATGCTCTATGTAACACACGACCAGACCGAGGCGCTCACACTGGCCGACAGGATCGTCTGCATGTCGATGGGCCATGTGCAGCAGATAGGAACGCCGCTTGAGCTCTACGATACTCCGGCGAATCTTTTCGTCGCGAGCTTTATCGGACTTCCCCCGATGAACTTCTTCGAGGGCAGGATAGAGAACGGAAGCTTTGTTTCGCGGGATTTCAGTTATCCCCTGAACGCGGAGCAGAAAGAACTGTTAAAGAACTATGAGAATAAGGAAATGACGCTCGGCGTACGTCCCGAGAATGTCGTAAGGGCCGATTCCGGAATACGCGTCAGCGTAAGCCTTAACGAGAACCTCGGACAGACGACTCTCGTGCACGGAACGGCGGGAAGCAGCAGGATCACCTGCAAGTTCCGTGAATGGTGCGATTACAAAGAGGGCGACGAGGTGTTCGTTGACTTTGACCGCGTGCATTTCTTTGACAAAGAAACTTCGAATGCCGTGAGATAGGAGCAAGAGAATGAAGGAGTTTTTCCGTAAAACGATGGTTTCCTTAAAGAGGAACCCTCAGAACATCGCGCTGGTCGGACTGGCGCTGGCGTTTATATACTATTCGTTCAACCTGACGAAGATCTCGGACACCACAGCGAAGATCCAGGGCTCCAACATGGGACTCTGCGGATTTGTTACCATGCTGTTCTCGATATTGTCGTTCGTATGCTTCCTGAACGCTTTTCCTAAGAGACAGAAGGTGAGAGTCTCGATGCTCGTCATCATGTATCTGATGTTCGCGGCCATTGTGTTCTGTGACATCGTCTACAGGAACAGGATCATTGCGGCAATGGGAAGAGCGGATTTCGCGGGCGTTCTTGAGACGGCCGATTATATCCCGAAGGCTCTGAAGGTGGTTACGGTCCACACTGTTCTGGTTGCTGCGGTAGCTTTGCTCGTGGCGCTGCTCCCGGTATACGGAAGGCTCCTGAAGAAGGTTAAGACTTCAATAGACCTTGAATACAGCGGCAATCTTGAGAATATCGAGATCGAAGAATGAAACGGGTCAAAACCCGGTAATGCGAAATGGCAGATAACGAAAAGGAAAAGAATTATTACGATCTGAAGACCGACGCGGTGGACAGGCTCGTGAACGCGAACGAGCAGAATTCACCGGAGGTCTCGGACAAGGAGATCGAGAAGATCAGCGGCAGGAAGAGATGGTCGATACCGAACATCGTCAAGGTCCTGCTGATAAAATGGTGGTTCCCCGGAGCGATATGCTTTTTCTTCTACTTCGGGCTCGGAACGGTGCTTGAGAATACGACCGACCAGCTTTTTGTGCTCGGCGCCGCGATGGGAGTGCTGACCGACCTTCTCACGAACCACATGCTGACCTTCATCGAAAAGACCGAACGCGCGAATGACCGGTATAAGATGATCACCGTGCGGAAGTTCTGGTCGCTGTTTCTGAACATACCGTACGCGTTCGTGCTGCTCGCGTGCGTTGTATATCTCTATAACATCATCAATGTCCTGATCATCAATATAAAGGGCATCGAGGATACGGTCGCGCTTCCCGTGGAGCCGGTTCTGTTCGGACTCTTCTGGCTGGGCTTCGACCTGCTGTTTATCGGCATGAAACATCTGCTGATAAGGATTTTCCGCGACGCGGCGGCAACCGCTTCGGGGAAAAAGAAATAAAGGAGCAAGGACTTTATGGCTTACCTTACATTATCCGGTATCAATAAGATCTATCCCAACGGCTTCCATGCCGTGCATGATTTCAACCTTGAGATTGAAAAGGGCGAGTTCATAGTATTTGTCGGACCTTCGGGCTGCGGCAAATCGACGACCCTGCGCATGATCGCCGGTCTCGAGAACATCAGCAAGGGAGATTTCCTGATCAACGGCGAGCGTGTGAACGAGAAGAGTCCCCGCGACCGCGAGGTCGCGATGGTATTCCAGAGCTACGCGCTTTATCCCCATATGTCGGTTTACGAGAATATGAGCTTCGGCCTTACGCTTCAGGGCGTGGACGAGGATGTTATAGAGAAAAAGGTGTATGCTACCGCGAAGGTACTCGGGCTTACCGAATATCTCGACCGCAAACCCAGGGAACTTTCGGGCGGACAGCGCCAGCGTGTTGCCGTAGGCCGCGCGATCATCAGAAAAGTAGGTATTTTCCTGATGGACGAGCCGCTCTCGAACCTGGACGCGAAGCAGCGTGTTACGATGCGCTCCGAGATCACGCAGATCCACCGCCAGACCGGCGCGACCACGATCTATGTTACGCATGACCAGACCGAGGCGATGACGATGGCAGACAGGATCGTCGTTATGAAGGACGGCTATATCCAGCAGACCGGCACACCTTATGAACTGTACTTCAATCCGGTCAATATGTTCGTTGCGGGCTTTATAGGCGAGCCCCCGATGAACTTTATCAGATCCGCGGTTAACGGCGGACATATCTCTCTCGGCAATGCGAAAGTCAGACTCGCAGACTTCACGTCGGAGGCTGTTGCGGCAGAACTTGAAGGCAAAGAGATCGCCTTCGGCTTCAGACCGGAGCACGCGGTGCTCTATAACGGAGAAAAGCCCGCGAACAGCGTGGGTGTCGACTGCACCGTAGAGCTTACGGAGCTGCTCGGCGACAATACCAACGTTTACATCGATATCGACGGCGTATCTTCGATCTTAAAGATCGATCCGCATCAGACGCCCGAGACCGATTCAAGGATCAGCTTCGCGATCCCTTATGACCACAGCTATCTGT
>JAFZKM010000187.1 GCA_017553665.1 Lachnospiraceae bacterium | reverse complement strand
TGTGATATATTATTATAGAATATGGATTTTTTAGCGGAGGAAGTATCATGCGTAAGGTTTTTTCGATTTTGGTTGAGAATACTTCGGGTGTTTTAAGCAGGGTATCGGGCCTGTTCTCGAGAAGAGGATATAACATCAGTTCGCTGACAGTCGCGGAAACGGAGAATCCCGGTCTTTCGAGGATGACGGTGGTTGCGGACGGTGACGAGCCGATACTCGAGCAGATCAAGCAGCAGCTTCTTAAGCTCGAGGACGTTATAGAGATCAACGAGCTCCGTTCACGCGAATCGGTATGCCGCGAGCTTATGCTGATCAAGGTCGGCGCCGATCTCGAAAAACGCACATCTCTTACGACTCTTGCGGAAATATTCCATGCAAAGGTTGTCGATGTTTCGAACGATTCGATGATGATGGAACTTACCGGAAATCAGGATAAGCTGGATTCATTCATCAAGATGCTCAATGATTACGAGATCAAAGAGATGGTCCGCACCGGTATTACGGGGTTAATGAGGGCGGATGCGGAAGACTATATGGACAACATTTAGTTGTATAGCTGCGGATTGCGAATGGACAAGGCTGCGTGAATAGCAACTAAATCAAATATTAAGGAGAAGAATATGGGAGAAACTATTAATTTAACACTGCTTCACACCAACGACATTCACGGAGCGTTCCTGCCCGAAGCCGTTGACGGCGTCGCTACGGGCGGCATTTCGCTGATGTCGGGGTATGTAAAGGAAAAACGCGAGATCAATGACAATACGCTTTTCGCGATCGCGGGAGATATGTTCAGAGGCTCGGTCATCGACAGTGAGTATAAGGGCCTTTCGACTATAGAGCTTATGAACAGGCTTATGCCTGATGTTGTTACTATCGGCAATCATGAGGTTGACTACGGTCTTGCGCATCTGCTCTTTATCGAGAAATGCGCGAGATTCCCGATCATCAACGCGAACCTGTTCATTAAGACCAATCACGTGCGTCTGTTCAATCCTTACATTCATCTTGAAAAAGGCGGGATCAAGGTTATGTTCATCGGCATCATTACCGACGAGATCCTGGCCTCGACGAGAAGTGAGGATGTCATCGGCAGCGTAGTCGATGTCAGAGCGGCGGCGGAGGAGATCAAGGTCATCCTTGATACTTACAGGACCACGGATACAGATTACACCGTTATCCTTTCACATATCGGCTTTGATAAGGATCAGGAGCTGGCAGCGCTTATTCCTCCCGAGCTTCACGTCGATCTGATCATCGGCGGACATACGCATACATTGCTCGAGGAACCCTGCTATGTGAACGGCATCCCGATCGTCCAGGTCGGAACCGGTTCATCGCATATCGGTCGCTGCGAGCTGCAGTTTGATAAGGATACTCACGAGGTTAAGGATTTCAAGTGGTTTGTGGACGACATCAATTCAAAGCTCTGCAAGCCCGATAAGGATGTAACGACTCTGCTTAACGCATACAAGTCGGAGACAGATGAGAAATATCTTTCGGTTCTTACGAACTTCAAGAGAAAGCTTACTCATCCCGCGAGAAATATGGAAACGGAGCTCGGCGATCTGTTCGCCGATGTAATGCAGACAGACTCGAGCTTTGATATCATGGTGCTCGGCTCCGGTTCGCTGAGACTCCCCGAACTCGGTCCTATCCTTCATCTGCAGGATCTCAGAGAGTTCTTCCCGTTCGACGATCCGCTCTACATGATCGAAGTGACGGGAAAGCAGCTCCGTCACATGATCTCTTATGTAATGAGAGACGAATACTTGACCGGACACACGGAATTCTACCAGTATTCAAAGGATTTCCGCTATGTATGGTCAAAGAGCAAGCACAAATTTGAATCGTTTACCTTCAAAGGTCAGGAGATCAAAGACAGCGATCATTTCAAGCTCGGCCTTCAGGGGTATCATTTCAACAATATGGATACTTCCTTCGACATTACGCTCGATGAAGTATCAAAGATCAGGTCGCCCAGAGTTGTCGCGGTTTCATGCCTCGGAATCTACGAGGAGCTGTTCTCGCATATGCGCAACATCGACTCAAAAGTGGACGGCAGGATCACGGTAGTGGACTGATCTCGGCATTAAGCCGGATAAGATAAAAAATATAGAAGGAATGTAAAGAAATGTCAGAATGTACACATGATTGTTCAACCTGCGGCGAGAATTGTTCGTCACGCACAGAACAGCAGAGCTTCGCGGCACCCATGAATGAGGCGAGCTGCGTTAAAAAGGTGATTGGAGTAGTCAGCGGAAAGGGCGGAGTAGGAAAAAGCTTTATCACATCCTATCTTTCCGTAATGATGCAGAGAAAGGGCTATCAGGCCGCTATTCTCGACGCGGATCTTACAGGACCGTCGATCCCGAAGTCATTCGGTATCCATCAGCAGGCTTTCGGAAGCGAGATGGGGATCATGCCCGCGGTAACAAAAACCGGCATCAAGCTGATCTCCGTAAACATGATGCTTGAAAATGAGGACGCTCCCGTTCTTTGGAGAGGTCCGCTGATCGCAGGTGTTGTTAAGCAGTTCTGGAGCGAGGTTTTCTGGGACGAGGTAGACTACATGTTCGTTGATATGCCTCCCGGAACCGGCGATGTTCCGCTTACGGTTTTCCAGTCGCTGCCTCTTGACGGCATTATCGTCGTAACGAGTCCTCAGGAACTGGTTTCCGTTATCGTCGCAAAGGCCGTTAACATGGCGAAGGCCATGAATATCCCGATCCTCGGACTGGTTGAGAATTACAGCTATGTTAAATGTCCTAACTGTGATGAGAAGATTTATGTTTTCGGCGAGAGCCATGTTGCGGAAACCGCCGAAAAGTACGATCTGAAACTCCTCGGAAGCGTTCCGCTCGATCCGGAGATCGCGAAGCATGTTGACGCGGGTGATGTCGAGCTTCTGGTAATGCCCGAGCTGGATCCCGTATGCGACGAGATCATAAAAGAGCTTCCGCTTGAAGAATGATCGTAACTAAAGCATTTACCCGAAAGGCAATAGATATTCAGAGATAATTTATGGCAACAGATCAGAGCAAAATCAGAAATTTCAGTATTATAGCCCATATCGATCACGGCAAATCGACTCTGGCCGACCGTATCATCGAGAAGACCGGACTGCTGACATTAAGAGAGATGCAGGATCAGGTCCTTGACAATATGGATCTCGAGCGCGAGCGCGGGATCACGATCAAGGCGCAGACCGTCCGCACCGTTTATAAGGCTCAGGACGGCAATGAGTATATATTCAACCTGATCGACACTCCCGGCCACGTAGACTTTAACTATGAGGTATCAAGAAGCCTTGCGGCGTGCGAAGGAGCAGTGCTGGTCGTAGACGCCGCGCAGGGTATCGAGGCGCAGACACTCGCGAACGTATATCTGGCTTTGGACCATGACCTCGAGGTTTTCCCGGTCATCAACAAGATCGACCTTCCCTCGGCGGAACCCGAAAGAGTAATTGCCGAGATCGAGGATGTCATCGGTATCGAAGCGCAGGACGCGCCGCTGATCTCGGCGAAGAACGGCGTGAACATCGAGGATGTGCTTGAGGCTATAGTTAAAAAGATCCCGGCGCCCACGGGCGATCCGAACGGTCCGCTGCAGTGCCTCATATTCGATTCGGTATATGACTCATATAAGGGCGTTATCGTGTTCGTAAGGGTTAAGGAAGGCACGCTGACCCGCAATACTAGGATCAGGATGATGGCGACCGGAGCGGAAGCGGATGTGGTCGAGATCGGTATCTTCGGGCCCGGACAGTTTATCCCCTGCGACGAGCTTTCTGCAGGCATGGTAGGCTATATTACCGCTTCGCTTAAGAATGTAAAGGATACGCGTGTGGGCGATACGGTTACCGACGCGAACAATCCCTGCGAAAAGGCGCTCCCCGGCTACAAGAAAGTGCTTCCGATGGTTTACTGCGGAATGTACACGGCCGACGGTTCGAAATACCCGGACCTTCGCGACGCGCTTGAAAAGCTTCAGCTGAACGACGCTTCGCTGCAGTTTGAGCCCGAGACCTCCGTGGCCCTCGGCTTTGGTTTCAGATGCGGCTTTCTGGGGCTCCTGCATTTGGAAATAATACAGGAGCGACTTGAGAGAGAATACAATCTGGACCTCATTACGACCGCGCCGAGCGTTATTTACAAGATATATAAGACAAACGGCGAGGTAATTGACCTTACGAATCCCACAAATATGCCCGATCCCGCTGAGATAGAGCATATGGAAGAGCCTTTCGTCGAC
>JAFZKM010000186.1 GCA_017553665.1 Lachnospiraceae bacterium | reverse complement strand
CTATCCCGCTCCAACCGGCCATCGCCGTGAACGCGAGCTGTTTAGGTTTGCCTGTGCTGTCCTTTCCCTTGAGCACAAAGGCCTTGCAGCCGTCCTTTTCCAGCCTTCTGACCTCTGTCCCGTTGTCGGGGAAGCCGAAAGCTCCGAGAGAAATCCTCGTAGGATAACGGTAGAGCCTGATCCTGTCGGCGCGGAAAATCCCGTACGGTACCGGGAAGTCAGCCAGGTTCAAAGCCGTCTTCCAATGAGTCTCTGTCTTCAAGTCATAATCAAAGAACTGCCTGCGGTAAAGAACTCCGTCCTTATAGCCGTGCCAGAATGTGACATTTGCAGAAAGAATGTCGCCGCGTCCGTAGCCGAGCGCGTATTCCTGCGAACGCACGCTCTCGGCGGGCTGTGCCTCCCAGGGAAACTTTGTATTGAATACGAGCTTGGAATAATTCTCCATTCCGTGCAGGTCATGGGGATCCTTGACCACTTTTGCGGTACGCAGCTCCGTGATGCCGTTTGCCGCGTGATTCGCCGTGCAGAGCGCGGGTCCGTCGAGCACGGTCTCTTTTGTCTCCGAAGGTCCCATACCGGCCCAGAAGCCCTCTGTCTCTGTGGCAGTCCAGAACGGATGGTCATCGGGCAGGCAGAGGCATAAGAAGGCCTTGCCGAGCCACAGCGGGGATTCCGCGCAGGAATAGCCCTGCACCAGCGGCGAGAAAGGTCCGTAGAAGCCGAGCGCCGGCACTCCGTTGATCAGGAAATCATCGCGTCCGAGGAACTGCATCAGGGAACCCGAGCAGATCCTTCTCGCGAAGCCATGGTCGATATTCGACTCCCTCATCAGCATATTGCCGTCAAAAGCGCTCGTCGACGCGTTTCTGTATATGCAGCTCCTGCCCCACATGTTCGTGAAGCCGTCACGGTCAAAGAAGGTCGGATAATTCTCCATGAGCTTATTCGAATTCTCCTCATAGCGCTTCGCGATATAAGGCTCCTTCTCATATCCGTACCAGTTGTTCCAGATCGCCGTGTACATATTGAAGGCCCAGCAGGAATAATAATCGAAGCACTGTCCGTCCCTGTACCAGCCGTCTCCGGCATAATAATTCAGAATGGTCTGCGCATGGTCGCGCATGATATTCTCATCGATCTCGTATCCGTTCATGTAGAGGAAAGCGAGGTCGAGCATATTGAACAGGCGCCAGTTCTGAGGCACCGTATAGGATATCGCGAAATCATGAAGGAATGAGGCAATGCGGTCCTTCTCGGCCTTCGAATAGGTGTCCCAGATCTCTTCTTTGCTCATCCAGAGGCATATGACCAGCGCGGCGGTCTCGACGGTCTGCTGGAAGCAGGCTTCGGGATTGTCGGGGGCCACCATCTTCTTCATGTCTGTGAAATTGAATACATAATTCTTCTCGCGCTGCGTAACCGCGCACAGCACCTGCTTTCTGTAATATTCGCGCAGGCAGATGCCGTTCAGCGTCACGTCGGGTTTATTCTTTATAAGCGGCGCGGCAATGAAAAACGACCTGGTAAGTCCCTCGAAGATCTCGGCCTTATAGCGCCACTCGGGATCACCCTCATGAGGATAGGTCACCTTTGTCTCATACCTGGGCATGACGACGGGAGCCTCGATATCGGGGATATTCGAGAATATCCCGCTCATCAGATACTCCGCGGCCTCGAGCCAGCTCTCGCGAGTAAGACCCGTAAACGGACTCAGGTTGTAGTCGGTCGTAGTAGGTTTGAATGCCATTCGTACTCCTTTTTTGTTTGAAACTGTTCACCGCCGGACAATTTCTGTCAGAAACTATTCACCGCCGGACAATTTCCACTCATAAACCTTCCGGCTTCGCCGTAAGCCGCCGCTTCGCGGCTTTTGTTTATTCGTGGACTTTGTCCAGCGTCCATAGTTGATCGATACAGAGCAAATCTGCAAGTAAACTTGCAATTTGCTCTGTACGGATCAACTGTGAATAGTTTCTATTCACCAGATGAATAACTCGCGTCCTGTTAATTTCCAGATCGCCTCAATGTAATAATAGTCGCCGTAAATGATCGGGAATTCATGCTCAGCGTCATGATAAGCCGCAGTGCAGCGGGTGAGCAGCTCATCGTGCGCGGGATCGTAATCGCAGTCTTTCTCATCGAGCGCGGAGAGCATCTTCTCCGCGGCGGCGAGGTACCGGTCGGACCCGAGACATTCGTCGAGCGTCAGGAAACCGCATGCCGCGATCGCCGCAGCCGTGGAATCCTTGTACGCAGGCTCCGCGGGCTGGTCGAAATCCACGGGGATCAGGCCGTCCTCAGGGATGCGCCCGGCAAATCTGTCCGCGATCTTCATCGCGGTGTCCAGGTATCTCTGCTCACGCGTATGCAGATATGAAAGCGTAAATCCGTACAATCCCCACGCCTGTCCGCGTGTCCATGACGAGCCTTCGCCGTAGCCCTGTCCGCCGTAGTCCCTCAGGTACTCTCCGGTCACCGGATCAAAACCGACGATATGTCTGATCGAGCCGTCCTCACGGATAAAGTTCTTTGCCGCGGTATCCGCATGAAGCATCGCGATCGCCTTAAAACGCGGATCGTTAAGCTCATCCGAAGCCCAGTAAAGTATCGGCAGATTCATCATACAGTCGATGATCGCCCAGCCCGTGGTATCCCTTCCGTCACCCCAGTCATTCCAGGCGCGGATGAAATTTCCGTTCGGATTAAATCTGCCCGCGAGGATCTCCGCCGCGAGCAGTCCGCGGTTCTTCGAGGCCGGTTCCTTAAACAGCCTGTATGCTGCCACCGATGTCGGAAGCCATCTGAAACCCGCGTCATGGTCCATTCCGTTGTAATCGAGAAGCGCGGTATCGAGCTTCTCCTCGACCGCTCTCGCTTCCTTTTCGAAGATATCCTCTCCGGTCGAATGATACAGCTGCCAGAGCATTCCGCCGTAAAATCCGTTGGTCCACCAGCAGATATCCTTTCTCGCGGACCGGTCGTCAAATACATGATCCTTCGCGGTATAAGGTATCTTGCCGCTGCTTCGCAGCGCAACCTGCCGCTCTTTTTCCTCGATCTTACAAGCAATGCTTTCCCAGTTCTTTCCCATGATATCTTCTCCTGATGATTATATTCTACACGTTTATCCGCGCATTTTCCATATCTGTATGCTGTAAGGCGGAAGTTCGCTGCCGCCCGCGAAACCGTGAACGCTTCCCGTGATCAGTTCATCGGCTTCCGCACAGCCCGCGTCAAAATAAGCCATGTACGGATCGCCGGCGATATTGACCGCCGTAAGTATCCTCTCACCTTCGCAGGCTCTCTCGAAAACGCACTGTCCGTTTGTGAGCAGAACGCTCCTGAAACCGCCGTAATTAAGCGCGGGAGTGTTCTTTTTGATCTGCGCCAGCCGCGCGATCAGATCCGTAAGTCCGTTCCATTCGGGCGTCTCGAACGAAGGCCTGAGCGCGGGATCCCCCATACTCTTGTCCGCCTTTGCGCCCCACTCGCTTCCGTAGTAAACGCAGGGAATGCCGGGCATCGTAAACAATATTCCGTATACGAGCGGAAGCTGCGCGGGATTCCCGATCACCGACGCTATCCTCGAAACATCATGATTATCGGCGAACGAGAGTAAATGTCCGCCGCGGCATACCGTCCAGTCCTCGGGGCCGAAAAGTCTCAGCAGCGAGTGAACGATCTCAAAAAGGTTCATTGAATTGACCGCGGAATGCAGTCCCTTATAGCACTGATAATTCGTGAGCGAATGGATATGCATCTCGTTCAGCATGCGCCCGTACTCACCGTGCAGCACCTCGCCGAGCAGAAAGAAATCAGCTTTCTTCGAATCAGTGAATTCTCTGAGCCTTCGCAGGAATTCATGGTCGAGGCAATAAGCGACATCCAGCCTGATACCGTCAATGCCGAATTCATCGATCCAGCCTCCGACCGCGGAAAGGATAT
>JAFZKM010000185.1 GCA_017553665.1 Lachnospiraceae bacterium | reverse complement strand
CACATGCCCGAGGCATCCTGATAATCACGCATCGCCTTCATCAGCGCGATATACTGCTCTTTGAGCGCGGCATAGGGCTCTCCGTCCCTGTAGGAAGGGTCCGCGGCATTCAATGTGTCGAGCATCGCCATAGAGAACCAGCCGATAGCCCTGAGCCAGAAATTGTTCGAGAGTCCGGTCACCTTATCGCACCAGAACATCCGTCTCGAACAGTCATAGGCATGGTAATAAAGTCCGCTCCTCGGATCGAGCATGTTTTTGCGCACTGTCTCAAACTGTCCGTAGATATCGTCGTAATTCCCGCGGTCGTTGAACCGTGTTTCGTACTCCATATAGAAGGGCTGGCACATGTAAAGACCGTCGAGCCAGACCTGGTCAGGGTATATTTTCTTATGCCAGAATGAGCCTTCGGCGGTCCTCGGCATCCGCCCGATCTGTGAATAGATCAGGTCGATCGCCTTGCGGTATTTCTCTTTTCCGGTTTTGTCCCAGAGCGAAAAAAGCGTCTTCCCGGCATTGATATTGTCAATATTGAGCTCATCGACCGAATATCCGTCGATCGTTCCGTCTTCCCTCACCCGATAGTCGGTAAATGAGTCCGCGAAGCGCAGATACTTCTCATCTCCGGTGATATCGTACATCTCGAGAACAGCCCCGATCATGCAGCCGTCGATATAATTCCAGGTCGCCTTTTTTCCCTGCCTGATCTTCTCGATATTCCAGAGAGGCGCGTCGGGAGTGCTGCCCTCCAGCAGATAATCCATATAACCTGCAATGGTCTTCTCCGTGCTGTTGTCCACTGCGATCCTCCTCTTCATATACGGCTCTGTCGCTGCTTCCGGATCCGACGATCCGTTATCTTACCGCTCCGCCTTCAAAGAAAAGCCTTGCGGCAACGGCGTTATCGGGCTTCGTATCCTCAAGCGTGCACTGGATGTAGGGCTTTTCCCTTACGATAAAGTCCACGATATCAGAATAATCCATAACGCCCAGGCCTGCTGCCATAGATACGAGTTTGCCGTCTTTTAAGTCAAAATCCTTAACATGCACGATCGCGATGTCCGGTCCGAGCACATCGATCGCATTTTTAATGACTGCCTTATGGTCACGGCAGTTCTGCTCGTCAAGGAGATTCACCGGATCGAAGATGATCTGCAGATTCGGCGATGCTATCTCGTCGAGCACCTTTCTGGCTCTCTCGGGAGTGTATACTATATGACGGGCAACCGGCTCGATGGCAAGTATCACGCCCGATTTCTCGGCCGCCTCGACCACAGGCCTCACGCCCTCAATGAAGATCTTCAGCGCGTCCTCGCTCTTGCAGGCCTCCTCATAGTGGTAATCAACGTTCGGAGCACCGGTCTCGGTTCCAACTACTCCGCAGCCCAAAAGCGCCGCGAATCTCAGATGCGCGACATATCTTTCCACGGTTTTGCGGTAGGCCTCTTTGTCGGGAGTAGCAAGGTTCAGATAGCAGCCGAGCACCGCGATATCAAGATCGCTCGCCGCGAACAGTTTTTTAAGGTACATAGCGAAGCCCGGAGTCAGCGCGGGATCGGCCGTCGAATAGTCATCGATCAGCTTTGAGAGCGCGATATGCGCGCATTTAAAGCCCTGAGCGTGAGCTTCCGCCACGCGTTCTTCGATCGTCCCCGGTCTCACATCATGCAGTCTTATTCCCACAGAGTAGTTCGCCATAAAACATATCTCCTTGTATTTTTTCAGGGCCGCGGCAAAAGTGTCAGTCCCTGTGTATCACTACATTTTCCTGAATGAAGTTCGTGCAGTTCTTTACGATAAAGCCTTCCCTGCAGCATTCCGGCACATTAAGCGCCATAGCGGGAGCGCCCTTCTTCGCGTCCGCCGCGAAGCTTACTTCTATATCCCTTAACACTATCTCCTCGATCGGCTGCTCGGGAAGTCCCTCTATCCAGCCGGCCGCGTAATGCGAATTGACCGCGGTGATGCGCTCGAATACGAGCCTCTTTACTAACGGTGTACGGTCATCAACCGGCAGGGGATTCCTGTCCTGAACATAATCGGTCTTGCCGTCCTTATCGCAGAAATAGAACGAATTCACGACGAACGGAGTGATCACGCCGTCCATCTCAATGTCGCGGAAGATGATATTGTCCATGACGCTGTCCTTACCTCTGCCGCGCCTCGTCTTAATCCGAAGACCGCGGTCGGTGCGCACGAACCTGCATCTCTCCACAACAAGCTCACGAACGCCCGCTGCAGCCTCGCTGCCGACTGTTACGGCCCCGTGGCCGTCCTCCATAAGGCATCCGTAAATGTGTATGTTCTTCGAGGGCGTCTTGTACAGGCGTCCCATATCTATCTTCCCGGATTTTACGGCAATACAGTCATCACCGAGCGAAAAATGCACGCCCGCTATCTCGACTCCGTCGCAGGATTCGGGATTGATGCCGTCGGTATTCGGCGAATCCCAGGGATTGTTGATCGTAATATTGTAAAAGCCGAGCTTCTTCGAGAAGAAAGGATGAACAGTCCAAGCGGGGCTGTTTGAGAGCGTAAGTCCCGTAAATGTGACATTCTCGCAGCCTTTTAAGAAGATCAGGCGCGGTCTCGCCGCGATATTGATCGTCTTCGGATCCTTCCACCAGTTCTCCTTATTCGCGCCGCCGTCGATCGTTCCTTCACCGTATACGCAGACATTCTTCACATGAACGCCGGATACGGAGCCGTTGAACATCGATATCGCCTCGCCTTCCCATGTTCCGAGGAAATATCCGTCCGCTCCGCTGCTGCCCTCAAGCCTTCCGGGGAAGCGCGGGATATCGCCGCGTTCTGAATCGAGCACCAGCTTCGCGCCCTTCGCTATTTCGAGGAAGATATCACTCTTTAAGTATATTCCGCGATGGAAATAAGTTCCCGCGGGGATCAGCACGCGTCCTCCCTCGGGACAGCACATGATCGCCGACTGAATGAACGCGGTATCCTCATGCTCTCCGTCGCCGTAAGCGCCGAAATCCCTGACATTGCAGGTCGCGGTGATCTTCGGAGTCGTAAATGAACAGGCAAACCCTGCTGCCGCTCCGCTCTCTCCATCAAACACAGCCGACGCGTCATATTCCTTTCCGTCCTCCAGCCCGTGAACCGTCACGATGCTGCGGCTGTCTTTTATCGTCAGGCCGCCGACCCGCAGCGTATAAGGCTTTAAGGTCTCATATCTGCCTCCGTCGCCGATGTCAAAAGTCACCGAAGCGGGCGTTGTATTTATAACCCTGATCATAATGTAACTCCCTGCTTGAAAATTGTCATGCCGTGATATCCGGCTTCTTCGGACTTCACGGGTTTTCCGGAAGCCACCTCAAGGACATAGTCAAAGAACTCTCCCGCAAGCTCCGCGCTCCCGATATCCGTGCTCACAAGCCTTCCGGCGTCAAAATCTATCCAGTTGCTCTTATGTCCCGCAAGCGCGGAATTGCTCGAAACCTTGACCGTCGGAACGGGCGATGAGAGCGGTGTTCCGCGTCCCGTAGTAAACAGGATCAGATGCGCTCCCGCCGCAGCGAGCGCGGTAACGGCCACCATATCGTTGCCCGGCCCTT
>JAFZKM010000184.1 GCA_017553665.1 Lachnospiraceae bacterium | reverse complement strand
TATCTGAAGCGTTACTACCCCGCGGAGTTCATGGCAGCGCTGCTGACTTCGGTGCTCGACCAGTCGGGTAAGGTGGCGTCCTACATTTACGCATGCAAACAGATGGGCATTGAGCTGATCGCTCCCGATATCAATGAGGGAGACGTGGCATTTACAGCGGTTAAGACAGCGGACGGTAAAGACGCGATCCGCTACGCGCTCTCGGCCATCAAGGGCGTGGGAAACGCCGTTGTCGAAGGCATCGTGGAAGACAGGCGCGAGGGCGGACCTTTTAAGGATCTGCAGGATTTCATCATCCGCATGACCTCGAAGGAAGCCAACAAGCGCGTTATCGAAAATATGATCAAGGCGGGTGCTTTTGATTCGCTGCCCGGAACGCGCAGGCAGAAGATGATGACCTACGCGAGGATCATCGACGACACCGCGAACGAGCGCAAGAAGAGCATTACGGGGCAGATGTCGCTGTTCGATATCTGCGAGGACGAGGAGACCTTTAAGGCCGATCTTTCGTTCCCCGACATTCCCGATTACACGAGCGAGGAGATCCTGAACTTTGAGAAGGAAGTCCTCGGACTCTATATCAGCGGACATCCGCTTAACATGTACAAATACGCTCTCGATAAGAATACGACCGCGACTTCGCTCGATTTCATGATCGACGACGAGACAGGGAATGTTTCGGTAGAGGACGGATCGACCGCGGTGGTGGGCGGCATCATCGAGGCGAAGACCTTAAAGACCACGAGATCGAACTCCGTCATGGCTTTCCTGACACTTGAGGACATGTTCGGAAACATAGAAGTGCTCGTATTTCCGAAGGATTACGAGAAACGCAGATCCGACTTCGTCGAAGGCGAGAAGGTGCTGATAAAGGGCCGCGTGAGCGCGGAGGAAGACCGCGACGCGAAGCTCATATTCTCGGATATGGTGAGCCTGAATGACCTTCCGAAGAAGCTCTGGGTGCGCTTCCCCGACATACCTGCCTATCAAGCCGCGGAGAAGGAACTGCTGGCCACGGTGGGCTCATATGACGGGCGTGACGCGGTAGTGATCTACTGCGAGGCGGAGCACAGCATGAAGGAACTGCCTATGTCGATGACCACGGGCATCTGCGATGAACTGACACAGAAGCTTAAGGCCGCGTACGGCGAGGAAGCTGTTAAGATCACGCAGGCGGCCGTGAAATGGGGCGGAAAAGGTTCAGGTTCATTTGGCGGAAGATATTGAGTGAAGAAAAGCATTAACGGGTGAGCGCATGGAAAAAAAGGAGAAAAAAGAGAAAAAAAGAAAACTTCCCGGCGTTTACCCGGCTGTGAAGAAGGACGGGACGCCGTATTTCAGGGCATCCCTTACCTATCGCTCGAAGCATATAAGTCTTGGCAGCTTCGATACTGCGAAGGCCGCGAACGCAGCTTATAAAGCGGCGGACAGGATATTGCGCGGGAAGGGCAAGGACGCGCCGACGATAGACGATTATGAGGACGGCCCGCTTCCGTTTGAAAAATGGATCGCGATGGTAAACCTCAGGGACAACGGCATTTACTGCCGCGGCCCTATCTATCTGCGTTACAGGTATTTCGAGTATTATCTCGACAGGGATACGATACTCAGATTTGACGCGTCGGAGCTGTTTTATTATACGCATCATACGATACAGAGGCGCGGCGGGCACCTGTTCGTGGCCGATTACGGCTCGCAGCTGAACATTTACGCGCGTTACGGAGTAAAGAACTTCGCGGTCTGCGGCAAGGATTATTATTTCAAGAACAATGACCGCTATGATTTCCGTTCGGGCAACGTCGTGATCGTAAATCCCTACTTCGGAGTCACGAAGGAGACGGTGCGGGCGAGGGATACTTTTACCACGAGGATACATGTGAGGTCCGATCTGATCGTGGGGCATTACACCGAGCTGGCCGACGCGGCGATCGCCTACAATAAGGCCGCGGACATGCTTGAAGCGGCGGGCGTGAGAACGAATTTCAACAGGAACTATCTCGACGACATTTCCGAAGCGGAATATAAGCTCCGCTACGCCAGGGTCAAAGTGTCGAAGAGGATCGTGAAAACTTGATTTTTGCGGGCTGTGAGTTATACTGAATACATAGGTTTCAGGCAAAACCGACAGAAAAGCGCGGAGCGGATCCGTGCGGAACGGAGACTTGGTATGGCAGGAACTAAAAAATCAGAAACAGGTAAGGAAACCACAAAGAAGGCGGCCGTAAAGAAAGAGACCGCGAAGAAGGAAACGGCGAAGAAGGAGACCGGCGCGAAGAAAGCGATCAAGCGCATCGGAGTACTGACCTCGGGCGGAGACGCGCCCGGCATGAACGCCGCGATCAGAGCCGTAGTGCGCACGGGTATCGCGTACGGAATGGAGGTCGTGGGCGTAAGACGAGGCTTCTCCGGTCTGATCGATGAGGATTTCGTCGAGCTGACCTCGAAGAGCGTTGCCGATACCATCCAGAAGGGCGGAACCTTCCTGTATACCGCGAGATGTCCCGAGATGCTCACGAAGGAAGGTCAGGACAGGGCCGCGGAGAACTGCCGCAAGCACGGCATCGAGGGCCTCATCGTCATCGGCGGAGACGGCTCCTACAGAGGCGCCCAGAGTCTTGCCGCGCGCGGGATCAATGTTATCGGAGTGCCCGGAACCATTGATCTTGACATTGCATGCACCGAATATACTATCGGCTTTGACACCGCTGTAAATACCGCGATGCAGGCCATTGACAATATCAGAGACACCTCCACATCCCAGGAGCGCTGCTCGATCATCGAAGTTATGGGACGCCACGCCGGATTCATCGCGCTCTGGTGCGGTATCGCGAACGGCGCGGAGGCTGTGCTCTCGACCGAGATGTACAACTACGAAGAGCAGAAGCTGATTGGAGATATCCAGACGAAGCGTAAGTCCGGACGTAAGCATTATATTATAGTCAATGCCGAAGGCATCGGCGATTCAGAGGGTATGGCAAAGCGTATCGAGTACGCGACCG